>PYEQ01000658.1 GCA_003017785.1 filamentous cyanobacterium CCP5
GATCAGTTTCTCGAAACCCTCAAAGTACCGTTTAACCTGAATGCGCTGATTGCCCAGGCCAGCGAACGAGTCCAGACTGAACTGCAAACCCTGGTGGGAGAAGCCCTGGATCTGACCCTCGATCTGGCGGCGTTTACCGCCAATAAGGTCGTCGAGGTCATTTTGACCCTGATTTTGACCTTTTATCTATTGCTGAACGGCCCTGAAGTCTGGAACAGCCTGATCTACTGGCTACCGAAAGAACTCCAGGAGCCCTTTTCTAAAACCCTGCGCCGCAGCTTCCGGGGCTACTTCACCGGTCAGCTGATCGTGGCCACCACCCTAGGAACAACCCTGGTGGTGGTCTATGGCCTGCTGAAAATTCCCTTTGGTCTTCTATTCGGCTTGACCATTGGGCTGTTTGCGATCGTTCCGTTTGCCAGCGCCGTAGGGACGGCCCTGGTAACCATCCTGGCGGCCCTGCGAGACATTGGCCTGGCGGCGCAGATTCTAGCGATTACCCTGGTGGTCGAGCAGCTGGTGGAGAACGGGCTGGCCCCCCGGGTCCTGGGCAGCGTCACTGGCCTGAACCCCTTTTGGGTGCTGCTGGCAGTGCTCACCGGCGCTCGGATTGGCGGTTTGCTGGGGGTTGTGCTGGCGGTACCCTCAGCGGTGATTCTCAAGGCCGGCATCCAGGCATTGCGTCCCGGCACCGATGATCCAGCCGATGAGGCTGAAGAGGCAGCCCTGATTCCGTCTGCTCGGGAAGTGGGGTAGGGAGTGAGGAGCGAGGAGTGAGGGGTGAAGGGTAGTGGCGGTAAGCCCGCTCCCTATCTCTCCATCTCCTATCTCTCCATCTCCCTGGCTCCCCATCTCCTCATCCCCTGACCGCCTCATTCCCTCACCTGCCCTGACACAGATGATCCAGGGTGTGAATAAATTCCGGATAGGACACTGCCGCTGCTTCGGCGCGGTGGATCAGGGTCGTACCGCTGGCCTGGAGGGCGGCGATCGCCAGACTCATGGCTATTCGGTGATCGGTGTAGCTATCCACCTCAGTGCCGGTTAGCACTGCGCCGCCCTGGATTTCTAAACCGTCTGGAAGTTCGCTGGCCTGGGCTCCGAGGGCCGTGAGCTGTTGGGCCATGACGGTGATGCGATCGCTCTCCTTCACCCGCAGTTCGGCGGCGTCGGTGATCACGGTTTTGCCCTGGGCAAACAGGGCCGCCACCGCCAGCACCGGGATTTCGTCTATCATCCGGGGAATTAGGTCGCCGCCGAAGCTGGCCCCTTTGAGCTGACTGTGGCGCACTCGCAGGTCAGCGACGGGTTCGCCGGTCACCAGTCGTTCATTCTCCAGGGTGATGTCGGCCTCCATGGCTTGGAGTGCTTCTAGAATGCCAGTGCGGGTGGGGTTAACCCCCACGTTCTCAATCAATAGCTCGGAACCGGGGGTGATGGCGGCGGCCACCAGCCAGAAAGCGGCGGAGCTGATGTCTCCCGGCACAATCACGGTTTGACCGGTGAGCTGGGCGGGACCGTAAACGGTGGCGCTGCGGGTGTTGGGGTCGATGGTGAGGTTTGCGCCAAAAGCCCGCAGCATCCGTTCGCTGTGATCCCGCGACAGGCTGGGCTCAGTGACGGTGGTCGCTCCTTCCGCCAGCAGCCCTGCTAGGAGCACGCAAGATTTCACCTGGGCCGAAGCAATAGGGGAGTGATAATGAATCGGCTTGAGCTGCTGCCCTCGCACCGCTAAGGGAGCCAGGGTGTTGTCTTGGCGCCCCCAGATAGTTGCTCCCATCTGGCTTAGGGGCTTGATTACCCGGGACATGGGCCGCGATCGCAGGGAACTGTCCCCCGTCACCGTAAAAAATCGATCCGGGTGGGAGGCCAGCAGCCCCAGCATCAGCCGCAGGGTCGTGCCTGAATTACCGGCATCTAAGACTTCAGTTGGTTCTTGCAAATTGCCGAGGCCTACCCCCTTCACCGTTACCCAGTCCGCCTCTAAATCCGAGACCTTAACCCCCATGGCTTCAAAGCAGCGGGCGGTGCTGCGGGGGTCTTCTCCTAGCAGCAAGCCCTGGATGCGGGTTTCGCCCGTGGCGATCGCCCCCAGCATCAGCGATCGATGGGAAATGGATTTGTCCCCTGGCACGGTAATCCTGCCCTGGAGCGCAATCCCCTCGGCAGGCATGTGGAGGGTCAGGGTTTGGTGGGGAGGCGTAGTGGCGAGATGAATGACGGCAGGCATGGCGGTGACTGGCAATGGCCAGCCGATTTTACCGCGAGGACCGCTTCCTTAGGGGGGCGACCCCATCCGGAGCGACGTCCGAAACGGGATATTTGTTGTTAAAAAAGAAAAATCGACGGTTTTGATAGCCCGACATCGGCCTGAAAGGATCAGGCTCCCTGATCAAGGGTGCGAGGCAATCTACGACAACCGGACAATTCCGCTATATTAAACCTGAGAAATCTTTAAAAAATATAAAGTTGAGTCCTAAGCTCAGTCTGTTGCCCCGAAAAGTCGGGGAGCACGCGGGTCAGCGATCGCATTTTCTGTTTAAGTTTTAAGGAGTCGACAATGGGGATTTCCCAGGTCAGCCGGTGGTTGGATGTGGAGCCATGGAGCCGGCTGTTGATCGTGGGGTTGCTGTTGCTGCCCGCTGGTGGCTGCGGGCTGCTGCCCCGCAGCGAAGCTCAAACCCCTCCCACCGCTGGTGATCGCGATGAAGGCCCCGTGGCTGTTCAGACCGCTGTGGCGGCTGCGGGCAGCGTCGAAGAAGTTTTGGAATACACCGGCACCACCCGCCCGGCCCAGCAAGTGTCTCTGCGATCGCAGGTCAGCGGCCAGCTGACTGCCCTGACCGTCGATGCCGGGGATCCGGTCAGTCAGGGGGCTGTGCTGGCCCAGGTTGACGACGGGCTGCTG
>PYEQ01000659.1 GCA_003017785.1 filamentous cyanobacterium CCP5
CCAAAGCAAGCACCTGTGCATCAAGCTAGAAGACCTCAGCGGCGAGGTGCGAGCCTGGGTGGACAAGCATCCTGGCTGGTCTACCCTGACCAAGTCCATTGCCATGAAGTGGCTGGACGAAGGACTGAAAAATCGCGGCATCACCCGCGATCTGAGCTGGGGGGTGCCGGTGCCTCGCCCCGGCTTCGAGGGCAAAGTGTTCTATGTGTGGTTTGATGCACCGATCGGCTACCTGGCGGCGACCAAAGCCTGGGCAGATAAGGCCGGAGAAAACTGGCAGGACTGGTGGCTAGATGCCAAAGACATCTACTACACCCAGTTCATGGCCAAGGACAACCTGCCCTTCCACACCATCATGTTTCCGGCGATGGAGCTGGGTACCCGCCAGCCCTGGACAATGGCCGACCAGATTAAGGGCTTCAACTGGCTGAACTACTACGGCGGCAAGTTTTCCACCAGCTCGAAGCGGGGAATTTTTCTGGATCAGGCATTGGAATTGCTGCCCGCCGACTATTGGCGCTATGCCCTGCTGGCGATGGCTCCAGAGTCCGCCGATGCCACCTTCACCTGGGAGCAGCTGCAAATCAAGGTGAATAAGGAACTGGCGGACAACCTGGGCAATTTCGTCAACCGCATCCTGAAGTTTGCCAACTCCCGCTTTGATGGGCAAGTCCCGGAGGGCGGAGCACCGGGAGAACCGGAACAGCAGCTAGAAACCGACTGCCACGCCGCCCTGGAAGACCTACATCAGCACCTTTCCAACCTGGAATTTCGCAAGGCGACCGGGGCGCTGAATGCCCTCTGGACCCTGGGTAACCAGTACATCGATGTGCAGGCTCCCTGGGCGCTGTTCAAGCAGGATAAGGATCAGGCGGCAATGGTGATTCGCACCTGCATCAACCTGATTCGGGTCTATGCGATCGCCGCCAGCCCCTTCATTCCCAATGCGGCCCAGACGATTTTCGATGCCCTGCACCTGTCAGACTCCGAGCGCGTCAGCCCCCTGAAGGCGACAGCCAATTTTTCCGTGCTGGACCCCGGACGGGCCTTTGATGTGCCTCCACCGCTGTTCCAAAAGCTAGACGATGAGCGGATAGAGGAGCTGCGATCGCAATTTGGCGGGCAGTAGGCCAGCCTTCTCTATCCTCGATTCTTAATATCCATCACCTGCACAATCTGCAGCGCCGTAGTGCCCGGGATCTCCAGAATCTGGTAAAGATCGTCAAGAAAGGCCTGCTCCTGGGAAGTGACCGTTTTGTCAGAGAGGACTAGGTCAGTGGCGATCGCGAAAGCTGTTTCCCGCAGTTCCTCAGGCAGGGTAGTTTTGGCTTTGGCAATCAGAGCACTGGGGCCGTACAGCTTCAAGAGCCTCAGGAGATCGTTAGACATCTGCTGGATGGCCTCCCTAGAGCAGCCTTCAAACAGCCGCATTCGCGACAGAGTTATGGTCATATCGCGACTTTCTTGGTCGGAAAGGTGTCCATCAGCGGCGATCGCAACCAGGGCGATACAGGCAAAGGCTTCAGCCGGGCTTAAATTTTCTTCCGCCATCTTGTGTTTCTACCATCCATCCAGGAACTCAATGCTGTTATCTAATCTGATTTGAGGCTGTTAGTGTGATTCTCCTAGCCCAATCAACAGCGGCAGCTGATTGAGCCAATGTGCTCATATCCTGCCCCAATCAAACCTAATTTCAGCCCGCCATTGATGAGACTTTACAGGGTGACGCTACCCATCGTGGGGTAGGCTGTCGGGATCGGCTACCCCCCATTGACGCCGACAATTGGAGTCGTAACAATTGAGAGCGTAAATTAGCACTGACCTTTGCAGCTATGGCTTCCATCAATCCGACGGTGACTCCCAGCGTTGAGCGGCCCAAGGCTGGCTTTAACGACTACGCTGAGCGTCTCAATGGCCGTGCGGCCATGATGGGCTTTGTGCTGATGGTGCTGATCGAATATTTGACCGGCCAGCCCCTCCTAAGCCTAATCGGACTTAAGTAGCTGCCGATGAGTCGTTTGGGGCCATTGAAGCGCCAGTATCGTCGCCGACCTGTGTTGGCGATCGCCAGCACCGTCGCGGGCACTGAAATTGTGCTCGGGGTTCTAGAAGGTAGCTTTTCCTTGGCACTGTTGGGAATTGCCTTAGGGATAGGTGGTGGCATTTGGTCTTGGCGAGTCATGGCTCCATCAACCCCGCAAGCGACTTCTATATTTCTGCCCTACGCCTCTGCAGAGATGCCAGTCATTCAGACCGAAACCAGCTCTACGACTGAGCTCCAGCAGGACAACCACCCCGATTTAATGCCATAGTTCGGCATTGTAGAGGCAAGTCTTTGATGTTTTTGACGGGCCCTACAGGATTCGCACCTGTGACCGACCGCTAGAGGTCCCAAGATAAAACGCCTGAACTCCAGTATAAACAAGGGGTTCAGGCGTTTGACTATACCCCTCGTAGTCACGAAATAGTCAAAGGGGTCCCACCTCGATTTTCACTTCCAAGAATTCCTAGAAGCGTAGTCACTCTTCTAATTCTGTGAGAATCACTCTTAATAAATGGAGTGAAATCCGATCACGTTCTAAAAATGATCGGAATCGTCATCGCGTAGTCATGGGAGAGGATCCCTTTTGTGAGGAGAGAATCTAAAGAGTGAGATCTTCCAGGACTGTCAAGATTAAGTTTACAAAAGTTAAATATCTGTTACATTGGATTACATAAACAGCTCACTCACCAACATTTTCTCTATGACTTCCTTCTTTGTTACTAATCCGCCTGAACTTAGCTCTAAGGCCACTGTTCAAGATCTCAAGACTCGTCTCGATTGGGGGGAGCCTGCTCTAACCATCATCGATGTTCGCGATCGCGAAGCGTTTAATCTGCTCCACATCCAAGGCGCTATATCGA
>PYEQ01000049.1 GCA_003017785.1 filamentous cyanobacterium CCP5
ATCTTGATGCCTTCAACGCCAGCGCGCTCAGCTCGCTGAATAGCCTGCCGAACTACCCGCCGGAAAGAAACCCGGCGCTCAAGCTGCTGAACAATATAGTCAGCGACCAAGGAGGCATCCGCATCAACCCGCGCCACTTCGACTACATTGATACGAATTTGCCGGTTGGGATCTTTCAATGCTGACTGCAAACCAGCACGAAGAGATTCAATTCCAGAACCACCCCGTCCGACTACAACTCCCGGCCGAGCGGTACGAATCTCGAGATCGATCTGGTCGGCCTTACGCTCAATACGAACGTCGGATATACCAGCATTATTCAAGTTCTTACCGATAAAACGACGAATCGTATCATCTTCCTGGAGCAGTTCCGGATAGCGCATTCCTTCAGCGAACCACCGGGAACGGTGTTCCTGAACAACGCCTAAGCGAAAACCTATCGGATGAATCTTTTGTCCCACGAATTACGTTCCTCTGAGATCAATGTGACTAAGCTAAAGCTGGTAAAGTCTAATCGGCAGCGACAGGAGCGACAGCAATAGTAATATGGCAAGTCGGCTTGCGGATTTGATAAGCACGGCCCTGGGCTCGAGGGCGATAGCGCCTGAGGGAAGGACCAGCATCTGCAAACGCTTCACTAACGACTAAATCCACTGGATCCATGCCGTTGTTGTGTTCCGCGTTGGCAACAGCAGAGCGCAAGACTTTAGTAATAGGTTCGCAAGCCCGGTATGGCATAAACTCCAAAAGGATTAGAGCCTCGCGATAGGAACGGCCTCGAATTTGGTCGAGTACCCGTCGCACTTTACGGGGAGACATCCGGACATAGCGAGCAACCGCTTTAACCTGGTTAGAGGTATCAACAACCATCTTTCAATTCCTATCGTCGTGCTTTCTTATCGCTCTTGGCGTGCCCCCTGAAGGTTCGCGTTGGCGCGAACTCACCAAGCTTATGGCCCACCATTTGCTCTGAAATGAATACAGGCACATGTTGTCGTCCGTTGTGGACGGCAATTGTGTGACCAATCATTTGAGGAATAATTGTGGATGCTCGAGACCAAGTCTTGATGACTTGCTTGTCGCCTTTTGCATTTAGCTTTTCCACCTTTTCCATTAGATGGTCGGCAACAAAGGGCCCTTTTTTGAGTGAGCGGGACATGACTTTAAAACCTGTACGATAACTTATTGGCCGAACAAGCAGGAGGCTACGCGTTTCTTCCGCCACGCCCACGCTTAGAAACCCGTCTTCGACGACGCACAATCAGTCGATTGCTGGTCTTGTTCTTTTTACGAGTTTTATAACCCAGAGCAGGTTTACCCCAAGGGGTCACAGGACCAGAACGACCAATGGGAGCTCGACCTTCACCACCACCATGGGGGTGATCAACTGGGTTCATGACGCTGCCCCGAACTTCAGGACGTCTCCCTTGCCATCGAGTCCGACCAGCTTTACCCAAGCTGATGTTACGGACATCGCTATTCCCGACCTGTCCGATAGTCGCGTAGCACTCACGGCGTACCATGCGAACCTCAGTTGAAGGCAACTTCAAGCTGACATAATCGCCTTCTTTGGCTACAACCTGAGCTGCGGCACCCGCAGCGCGGACCATTTGCCCACCCTTGCCAGGCATCAGTTCCACATTGTGAACTAATGTACCTAAAGGAATTTTAAAGAGTGGAAGCGCGTTCCCAACTTCTAGCGGAGCATCGGGCCCTGAAACGACAGTAGAGCCAACAGCTAGATTCGCTGGGTGTAAAATATAGCGCTTCTCGCCATCCTGATAGTGCAGCAAAGCAATGCGAGCATTACGGTTGGGATCATACTCAACAGCTGCCACCTTCGCTGGCACATTATGCTTATTACGATAAAAATCAATGATGCGATATAGCCTCTTGTGCCCACCTCCGCGATGGCGACAAGTGATCACTCCTCGGTTGTTGCGCCCCTTTGGACGGTGTACAGAATATGTAAGTGATTTTTCTGGCTTATCGCGGGTGACTTCCGTGAACGCAGAGACGGTGCGCTCTCGAGTACCCGGAGTATATGGCCGATAGGAACGGATGCCCATAGTTCTAGCTGCTATCTACAATTCGGAAGACTCAATGATGAGAGAAAATTAAACGTCAGGGAACAGAGTAATTGAGTCCCCAGGGGCCAAGGTGACAATGGCTCGTTTATAGGCAGCTCGATGACCTAAGAATCGCCCCATCCGACGCTTTTTACGAGGTGGATTCGAAGTGCTTATCCCAGTCACCTTCACATCAAACAGTTCCTCGATCGCTGATTTGATTTGGGGCTTACTAGCCTTGGGATGAACTTCAAACGTGTATTGATTGTTTTCTAGCTGAAGAGTTGCCTTTTCAGTAACTAGGGGCCGCCTAATCACATCAGCCAATGTTTCCGAATCAAATAGCTTAGTCACTGTAAACCTCCTGCAGCTTCTCAAGGGCGGACGCAGTCACAACTAGCTGATCCGCCGACAGCAAATCGTAAATATTGAGATTAGACGCTGAAATTAACTTCAGCTGGCTCAGATTGCGTGCTGATAGATAAACACTATCTGAAATCTCGGAAACAATTAGGAGAACCTTAGATTCCGAAGCAATCCCCCAGCGGCTAATAGCATCCACTAGTTCTCGCGTCTTAGGCTGAGGCAGCTTATCGTTGAAATCTTCAACCACAATCAGCTCGTTGGCGCGACTTTGAAATGCCGTTCGAAGTGCTAAGCGCCTCTCCTTACGATTCATTTTGACGCTGTAGCTGCGGGGTTTTGGGCCAAAAATGACACCGCCACCTGGCCATAAGGGGGTACGGCTTGAGCCAGCACGGGCTCGGCCTGTTCCCTTCTGCCTCCAAGGCTTGCGGCCACCTCCTCTGACTTCAGCCCGAGTCTTGGTCGAAGCTGTCCCTTGACGAGCTCCATTAAGCTGCCGAACAAGAGCACGGTGAACGATGTGAGCCGCATTTTCCTCACTAGCTACCTTAAGCTCAAAGGAGGCCTTGCCTGCTTCATCGCCTTGCCAATTTTTAATGACACACTCAACCATTTGCCTTTCCTGCAACTACACCATCAAAACCAGCTTGACCTTACTCTTTAGGCCTTTACCCAACGCGCCGGAACCACATTCAGCAAAGCTCCAGGTTTGCCTGGCACTGACCCTTTGACCAAAAGCAGATTGCGCTCGGAGTCTACCTTGACCACTTGTAGTTTACGAATAGTCACCTTCTCATCACCCATGCGCCCGGCCATGCGCTTACCTGGGTAGATACGACCTGGGGTAGTTCCTGCCCCCGTTGAACCAGGTAGCCGATGATTCTTTGAACCGTGAGCCATGGGACCCCGCTTAAAATTGTGCCGCTTTTGATATCCTGCGAATCCGCGCCCTATGCTGGCCCCAGAGACATCAACTAGTTGGCCAGGCTCAAAGCAGTCCGCTTTAACCGTCTGCCCGAGTTCGAACCCATCTGTCTGAGCAGCTCGGTATTCCTGGAGGTGTCGCATGGGTAAAGCGCCAGCCTTCGTTAGATGGCCTAACTCAGGCTTAGTCAGGGCTTTTTCTTTTACTGACTTAAAGCCCAGTTGAATGGCACTGTAGCCGTCGGTCTCTGGGGTCTTAACCTGAGTGACAACACAGGGACCGGCTTGAATGACCGTAACAGGCACTGCATTACCCGCTTCATCAAAAATCTGGGTCATGCCCAATTTGGTACCAAGAATACCGACTGCCACTGCTTTTCTCCATTTCACACTGTGAAAACACGGATCAACCCTTTTGTCACGCTAACAATCGGAGCGCTTCAAAAAGCTGCCGTATCAAAACATGCACTCACCTCAGGAAACATTAAGCATCCCTCGGCGAAACAACCTATTTCGGTCGAGCACTAACTCATGACCTGGACTTCCAATGGCAGCCAACATACTGTGCAGCCATTGGACAGACGGAGGTCAAAAAGCCTTTTTGAGAGATCGTTGGGACTTGAGCAGCTATCTGCCCAGTATCCGCTAGCGACCAAGATAATATACTACACACACAAATTCTAAATGTCTAGGGGAGAAAGCGATCGGTTTCTGAGTCAGTCAACATCCTTAGCAGTCGAAATGAGACTGGAGCGTCTGCTTCTGACGGTTTATTCAGAGCAGATTGGGTAGATGTCTGGGGATCTCTCCCTAGATCTGGTCAATTTTTCCGTCACTCGTCTCGGAATTGGCGGTCTAATGAAGGACTATGCTCTCTATAATTATTTATATGTTTGACCTTAGGCTAAGGCCTAGAGCTGCTGATTCGAGGAATTTTGTATGGCCCTGCTGACAACGGGAAAATCATTTATTAAAGCTCTGGAGTCCTCTGGGGCGGTTGGCGTCCAGGCTCCTCTAGAGGGTGGTTTTGAAGGGCGCTATCTGCGTCGGCTGAGGGCCAATGGCTATGAGGCGATGACTCTTACGGCTCGAGGCTTGGGGGACTTATCGGCTTACTTGACGGGGATTCATGGAGTTCGGCCGCCTCATCTGGGGAAAAAAACGACCGGGCAGCAAGGCTCTGTGGGATATATCTACTTTGTTCCTCCGTTAATCACGACTCGCTTAGAGCAAATCCCTGCCCAATCGAAGGGCCTCGTCGTCTGGATTATTGAAGGCCATATTCTGTCTAAGCAAGAAATTGCTTATCTGGTGGATCTGCCTAAGCGAGAGTCGAGGGTGAAGGTTGTACTGGAGCTGGGCGGTGCTCGTTCTTTTCAGTGGGATCCCCTGGAGAAATATCTTTAGCGTTGGGGATTGTCCTCTTATCTCTTGATTTTAAGTTTGCTTTCATCATCAAGACCCTTACGAGCCCTTGAGACAGGTTGCTGGTTCAAGCTCATCTGCGGAGCTAGTCACCATCATTTGCCAAATATCTATTTTTTGGCGATGGCCTATGCGTTGGCAGGAGCTGACTGTATTGACGTAGCCGCAGACGCCGCGATCGTACGAGCTGCGAGGGAAGGACTAGGCTGGGCGGCTGAGAAAGCTACTGAACGCGGGGAAGTCGTCCATACTCCATGGCTCATGGTTAGTATTAATGATGGCGAAGACCCCCATTTTCGGAAAGCTAGTTTCGAAGCTGATCGCTGTCTGACGGATTGTCATCAGCCTTGTATAGACATATGCCCGGCCGAGGCGATCGCCTTTCCTCGGTCCGATCGGGGACCCAGCGGCGTTATTGATAGTCGCTGCTACGGTTGTGGGCGCTGCCTTCCGGTGTGTCCAATTGGGCATATCCACACCCAGTCCTACGTACTCAGTCCAGAGGCGATCGCAGCCCAGCTGTTTTCTCAAATTGATGCGGTAGAAATACACACTCAGATTGGCCGTCTTCACGATTTTGAACGCTTGTGGGGGGCTATTCGTCCGTGGGTGAGGACTTTAAGAGCAGTCTCCGTTAGCTGCCCTGACGGTAATGGCAGCGTTCGATATCTGTGGCAGCTGCATGAACTTATTCGCTCTGCGGAAATCCCAATTATTTGGCAGACAGATGGTCGCCCCATGAGCGGAGACATTGGAGGTGGCACGACCCATGCAGCTATTCGCTATGCTCAAAAAGTGATTGCCACAGGGCCGCCCGGATTCGTGCAGCTAGCAGGGGGGACCAATCTCCAGACAGTGCCTCGGTTGAGATCTTTGGGTCTGCTTAGATCAACTTCATCTTCGCTAAATCGCCACATCGCAGGCATAGCCTACGGTAGCTATGCTCGTGGCAAGCTAATGGCGGTTCTGAATCAGCTAGCTTCTGACCTCGATGCAGATTTTGGTCGATTTGACAAACCGAGTAATTTCGCTCCATGCTCATCATCAGGGGAAGGGGATCGCCTAATTCCAGATCGTTCCATTGACGATGCAGTCTCTTTAGCTAAAGAACTAGTTAGCCAGCTAAAACCAGCCCCTGAAACAACAGCCGTAAAACCAACCTACTGACATGACCATTTGACTCAGATGCTTGTCCGAGCCCATTAGCCATCGAGTATTGATTGATTTCCCTGACAGTTGAACAAAAAATATATGGCCAACTTGAACGGCGCCCAAGATTTTAGTTCACAGCCGGTTGATCTGTCCAAAGCCAGCCCATCACAGACGAGCCCCATAGACGACCTTGAGGACTTGCTGAGCATCCTACCAGCTGATTTGCGGCAGACGCTCTATAACCATCCTCAGCTCAGCAATTTGATTGAAGTGGTGCTCGATCTGGGCCGTCGTCCCGAAGCTAGGTTCCCTGAGGGAGCTGAATATCTAAGTCAGAAGACCGTCACTGATGCTGATCTGCAGCACTGCATCTCAAAAACGGGTAGTTTTGGCGAAGACAACCGAGCCGGTATTGAGAGGACGTTACATCGGATTAGCGCCATTCGCAACCGTTCAGGGGAAATCATTGGTCTAACCTGTCGGGTAGGGCGGGCCGTTTTTGGCACCATCGGGATGATTTACGACCTGGTAGAGACGGGGCGCTCTCTCCTGATGCTAGGACGACCAGGGGTTGGTAAGACGACCGCTCTGAGAGAGATCGCCCGGGTACTGGCAGATGACTTACAAAAGCGAGTCGTCATTATTGATACCTCCAATGAAATAGCCGGGGATGGAGACATTCCCCATCCGGCTATTGGCCGGGCCCGTCGTATGCAGGTAGCCCGCCCTGAACAGCAGCATCAGGTGATGATTGAGGCAGTTGAGAATCATATGCCAGAAGTCATTGTCATTGATGAGATTGGCACCGAGTTGGAAGCTCTAGCGGCGCGTACCATTGCGGAAAGGGGCGTACAGCTAGTGGGAACAGCTCATGGCAATCGCCTTGAGAACTTAATTAAAAATCCTACTCTCTCCGATTTAGTTGGAGGAATTCAGTCAGTGACCCTCGGCGACGACGAAGCCCGTCGCCGGGGTAGCCAGAAAAGTGTGCTAGAGCGCAAAGCTCCTCCGACTTTTGACATTGCCGTGGAAATGTTGGAGCGGCAGCGGTGGATTGTCCATGAGGATGTGTCGGTTACGGTTGACAGCATGCTGCGAGGGCGTCAACCCGATTTGCAAGTTAGGACCTATGACAGCCGTGGCAAGGTATCGATTACTCGGGAGATCCCTGGGGGGGATGGCGGTGGTGCCATACGTCCAGCCTCTCCACCGCCTGTTTCAGGCTGGCGCTCAACCGGGCGAATGGCACCGCTGCCGGACATGGGCGCAAAAGCTCGTAAGCGGCGAGCACGAGCGGTTATGGATAGCGATCGCCGCCAATTCCAACATTTGCTAGACCGTTCCATGGCTACGCTAAATCCAGCTCCAATGGCTGAACTTGGAGTTTCTGATCCTTTAAGTGCTAAGTCTGGGGAAGAAGCAGCAACCACCCTGTACGCCTACGGCATTAGCCGTCATCAGCTAGAACATGTGATTGACACTCTTTCCATGCCAGTTCAACTAACTAAAAATTTAGATTCAGCTGATGCCATCTTGGCCCTGCGATCCCATGTAAAAAATCACTCAAAACTGCAGTCTGTCGCGAAAAATCGGCAAATCCCAATTCACACTGTCAAATCTAATAGCATTCCACAAATTACCCGAGCTATTCAGCGTTTACTTGACTTAGACGAATCTGCCGAGGCGGTTAACTTAGACCTTTTTGCTCGCAGTGGCGGTGAAGATGAGCTAGAAGCCTTAGAAGAAGCCCGGTTGGCTGTTGAGCAGATTGTCATTCCTAAAAGTCAACCGGTTGAACTGCTTCCTCGTTCTGCCCGAATTCGAAAAATGCAACATGAATTAGCTGAGCACTACCGGCTTAAGTCCCTAAGCTGTGGGGAAGAGCCCAACCGGCGACTGCGAATTTATCCAGCTTGAGTTCAAACTCCCTTGGGATGAGAGTACGCTTCGAGATAAAATGCCTTGGAGACAGATCCCGAGGCGTTATGAAAAAATTGCTTGCTCGTTTATTCGCAGTTCTGCTAGTTGCGGTTATCGGTCTTACCGGCTGTAGCGGTGGCACTAGTGGAAAGCTGACCGGAGACTATCAGCAAGATACGCTAGCGCTGATAGATAGTCTCCGAACTGCAATTGAGCTTCCTAATGATTCCCCTGATAAGCTAGCAGCTCAATCAGAGGCGAAAAAGTTCATTAATGATTTTGCCTCTCGCTATCGCAGAGACGACTCGGTTGCCGGACTGACCTCTTTTACCACCATGCGTACCGCCCTGAATGCGATCGCGGGTCACTACACCTCCTATCCAAACCGCCCCATATCTGACAAGCTGCATGAGAGGATTGAGAAAGAATTTGCTCGGGTTGAAGCAGCCCTTCGACGAGGTGCTTAGGGTATTGATTATCAACCTTTTTATTCCTCGGACTCTTGGGAAGTAAGAGGATACCTATCGGACTACACTAAAATGCCTGCCGACTCTATATGCGAGAGGCAGGTATTTTAGTTGGTGAGTCTTGGGCCTTGACTAAGTTGGACAATTTCTGCTAAGTTAGCAATTCTGTAGTAAAGTTACGAGCTAGGGACATGAAAGTCCGTGCATCTGTGCGTAAGATGTGTGAAAAGTGTTGCGTGATCCGCCGCCGCGGTCGCGTCATGGTTATTTGTTCTAATCCTAAGCACAAGCAGCGTCAGGGATAACTTTTAGCTGCTAGTGGATTGTCCGCGAGATGTGAGTTTTCTCCAAGCGGTTCACTCCATTGGGATTTCAGATATTAGAACGCAGAAAGAGCAGGAAAAGTTTAAGCAGCTTTAGTGGAGAAAGTTTAGGTGGCACGGATAGCTGGTGTTGACCTTCCACGCGATAAGCGGGTGGAAATTGGTCTGACTTATATCTATGGGATCGGCTTGAGTCGTTCCAAAGAGATCTTAGCGAAAACTGGAGTTAACCCAGACATTCGTATTAAAGACCTCACCGATGATGATGTGGCTAGGCTGCGAGGCACGGTCGAGCAAGACTATCAAATTGAGGGAGATCTCAGACGTTGGGAAACAATGAACATCAAGCGTTTGATGGACATTGGCACCTACCGCGGTCGACGACACAGAGCTGGTTTGCCGGTGCGGGGGCAGAGGACTCGAACGAACTCCCGAACTCGCCGCGGAACCGTGCGTCGTACGGTTGCTGGGAAGAAGAAAGCGCCTAAGAAGTAGGGCCTTGATACTCCTTGTAAGCTGGGCGCTGACAACCCGATTAAAACTCTGGGGTTGAGTGATCAGCTGTTTTTGGACTGATATTTTGTGAAATTGTTCGCCATAGCCTTGGGAAGTTATGCCAAAACCAACTCGTAAATCCGGACCGCGCAAGCAGAAGAAGAACATTCCCAGTGGAGTCGCACACATCCGCTCTACGTTCAATAATACTATTGTCACGATTACCGACAATAGCGGTGAGGCAGTGTCCTGGGCTTCAGCTGGATCTAGCGGATTTAAAGGCGCTAAGAAAGGGACTCCTTTTGCCGCGCAAACTGCAGCCGATGGGGCAGCTCGACGGGCTATGGATCAAGGCATGCGCCAAATCGAAGTCATGGTTAGTGGGCCTGGGGCTGGAAGAGAAACGGCCATTCGAGCGTTGCAGGGAGCTGGTTTAGAAATCACCTTGATTAGGGATGTAACTCCTATTCCCCATAATGGCTGCCGTCCTCCCAAGCGCCGCCGAGTATAAAGTGTGGGAAAAATTTGAGTCTTGCTGAGGAAATAGGAGTTTTAGCTGTGGCCCAGTTTCACGTGGAATGCATCGAGTCCATCATAGAGGACGACCAGAGTCAGTATGGTCGTTTCGTCATTGAACCCCTTGAGCGTAGCCAAGGGATCACGGTTGGTAATGCTCTGCGAAGGGTCTTGCTGTCTAATTTAGAGGGCGTTGCAGTTACGGCCGTGCGTATTGCTGGGGCAACCCATGAATTTTCAACTGTCCCCGGTGTGCGTGAGGATGTCTTAGACATTTTGCTGAACATGAAGGAGATTGTCCTTTGCAGCTATTCTCCTCAGCCGCAAATAGGTCGCCTCTTAGTTCAAGGGCCAACCACTGTGACGGCGGGCCATTTTGACTTGCCTTCGGAAGTCGACATCATTAACCCAGAACAGTATGTGGCGACTGTCTCTGATGGCTATACCCTCGAAATGGAATTCCGTATCGAGTCCGGAAAGGGATATCGTGCTGTTGATCGCAACCGCGATGAGGCGACAGCTCTTGACTTCATGCAAATCGATTCTGTATTTATGCCCGTACGACGGGTAAATTACAGCGTTGAGGATGTAATTGTAGCCGGTTCGATGCAGAAGGACCGACTGACTATGGAAGTTTGGACAAATGGTAGCCTAACGGCTCAGCAGGCCATGAGTCAGGCGGCGGCTATCCTCGTTGATTTGTTTAGCCCGCTCAAGGACGTCACCCTAGAGCCTAAGGCAGATGACGACAAGGTCGTTGAGGATCCGGCTAATCAGATTCCGATTGAAGAGCTGCATCTTTCGGTTCGTGCTTACAATTGCCTAAAGCGGGCACAGATAAATTCTGTATCTGATCTTTTAGACTATTCCCAAGAAGATTTGCTGGAAATCAAGAACTTTGGCCAGAAGTCTGCGGAAGAGGTGATTGAAGCATTACAGGAGCGGCTAGGTATTACCCTGCCGATAGAAAAATCCTCCAAGTCTTCCTAGTTTTTCTAGTACCTTGGAAGTACATTCCGGAGCGGCAAGCTTCGGTTTTTTGCTGTTTAGTACAGTTGTTGTTAATTCTATTGATTTGTCATGCGTCACCGTTGTCGAGTCCCAAAACTGGGTAAGCCCGCTGATCAGCGCAAGGCGCTTTTGCGGTCTCTTACAACCGAGCTCATTCGCCATGGTCGAATCACCACGACGAAGGCAAGGGCCAAAGCTGTCCGCCAAGAGGCTGATCGCATGATCACCCTTGCCAAGGATGGTTCCCTCACTGCTCGGCGTTCTGCCATAGGCTACTTGTACGACAAGCAGCTTGTCCATGCTTTATTTGAGCAGGCTGCTGAGCGTTATAGCGATCGCGAAGGGGGCTACACTCGCGTCCTCCGAACAATCCGGCGGCGCGGGGATAACTCTGAAATGGCCATCATCGAGCTGACCTAGGTTAGATTCAGCTGCTAACTATGAGTGATTCATCCCTAAACCATCAGCTTAATTCTGAGTCAACCGGCAAGTGGACTCAGACTCATCGAGTTGCTCTGGTGGTTCAATATGTGGGTACGAATCTTCATGGCTGGCAGCGGCAGCCAAAGCATCGCAGCGTTCAGGGTGATTTGGAAGCCGCGATCGCTGAAGTCTTAGGTCGTCCCGTTACTATCTATGGAGCAGGACGCACAGATTCGGGGGTTCATGCAGCGGCACAGGTTGCCCACTTTGTTGCCCCATCCGTCATTCCAGCCCATCGATGGCGGGATATTCTCAACTCTCGTCTTTCCAAGGACATTCTAGTTCGGGCTACAGCTGCGGTTCCTGATAGCTGGCATGCTCAGTTCTCAGCTCGCTGGCGGCGATACCGCTATACCTTGTATACCGATCCCCTGCCGAACCTCTTTCTGCGCCCCTATGTTTGGCACTACTACTACGATCCTATAAATGTTCAAGCCATGCAGGCAGCCCTCGACCCGATGGTGGGTCATCACGATTTTGCAGCTTTTCACAGGGCCCGTTCTGGGCGTTCCCATTCCTATGTTGAGATTCAGGCAGCAGAGTGTCGTAGGCGAGGGTCTATTGTTACTGTTGAGATCCAGTCCAGTGGTTTTCTCTATGGCATGGTGCGTCTGATTATGGGGCTGCTGGTTGAAGTGGGCCGGAAACAGATGTCCCCAGATACTTTCGATCATATTTGGCGGAATCAGCAGCGCAGTCGAGTCAAGTATTCGGCCCCGGCTCAGGGCCTTTGCTTGCTACGGGTCGGCTATGATCATTTCCCGTTTGAGCCAGAGGTTTGGGTTGACGCCCAGCCCCATTTCGCTCTCAAAAGCGTCCCGGCTGCGGTGTAAGCGGCTTTTCAGCCGGTTTTAATTTTTTGTTGAATTGGATGGAACTCTCGATGACAAAGACCTATGTCCCCTCCCAGAGTACTATTGACCGGCAATGGTATGTAGTCGATGCCTCTGGCCAGCGCTTGGGGCGTCTGGCCAGCGAAATTGCTAAGACCCTGCGGGGCAAGAACAAGCCCACATTTACCCCTAATCTCGATACCGGAGACTTCGTTGTCGTGGTCAACGCTGAAAAAGTCGTTGTCACCGGCAAAAAACGCGACGAGAAGCTCTACCGTCGCCATTCCGGACGACCTGGAGGCATGAAAAGTGAAACGTTTGCGCAGCTACAGGCGCGAAACCCTGAACGGATTATCGAGCAAGCCGTTAAAGGCATGCTCCCTAAGAATGCTCTAGGGCGACAGCTATTCACAAAGCTCAAGGTCTATGCCGGCTCTGAGCATCCCCATGATGCTCAAAAGCCCCAAACCCTTACCATAGAAACTATTCCAGAAGGAGATAAGTAATGCAGGCAACCGATAAAGATCGCGCTGTTTATTGGGGAACTGGTCGCCGAAAAACCTCGGTCGCCCGCGTTCGTCTAGTACCCGGTACTGGCCAGATGACTATCAACGGTAAGCCTGGGGATCTGTATTTGCAATATAACCCTGCTTACTTGGCGGCCAGCAAGGCTCCCCTGGAGGCCTTAGGCCTTGAGAACGACTACGATGTTTTGGTCAACGTCCACGGGGGTGGACTCACCGGACAATCTGATGCTATCCGGCTAGGAGCCGCTCGGGCCCTATGTCAGCTCGACCCGGATAATCGTAAGCCCCTCAAAATAGAGGGCTATCTAACCCGTGATCCCCGGGCCAAAGAGCGCCGCAAGTATGGCCTCAAGAAAGCCCGTAAGGCGCCTCAGTTCTCGAAACGATAGGCCTTGGCAAGACCTCAAGGAAGCTTGCAGTTGTGGAGAAGTTAAGCAATTGCCATGGCTGTGGCTTGGTGGCTTCCCACCTTTGGTTAGCAGCTGCTTCGTAACTGAGCCCAAGCAACCGGACCCTTGTTTTTGTTTAGATTGTTTGTTGTATTTGGATATAAGCCATGGCAAAGTCTGATATTCATCCCACCTGGTATCCCGAAGCTAAAGTTTTCTGCGACGGGAAAGAGATTATGACCGTTGGTTCTACCAAGCCTGAGCTTCACGTTGATGTTTGGTCTGGCAACCATCCGTTCTACACCGGTACCCAAAAAATCATCGATACTGAGGGCCGTGTGGAGCGTTTCTTGCGGAAGTACGGTATGACAGATACCTCCAGCAACGCAGAGGAAAGCTAAGTATCGTTCTTGTTGGCACCAGCGAAGGCTTCGCTGGTGTCTGTTTTTCTATAATTGATCTGGGTTGAAGAGAGCGAATAGGAGACATGGCTGAGGCATATCTGATCGATAAGCTCAATTCCGTCGAGCAAACGTTTCATGAACTGACGCGACGGATGGCCGATCCGGAGGTAGCCCGCGACCCAGACGAGTTTCAGCAGATTGCTAAGTCTCGCTCTTCTCTGGAGGAAACGGTTGCCACCTACGAGCGGTGGCGGCAGATCAAAGAAGAACTCGCCGGCGCTAAGGAAGTCTACAGAGAGGCCAGCAGCGATCCGGACCTGCGTGCCATGGCCACTCAAGAGGTGGAAGATTTAGAGCTAGCGTTAGAGCAGCTAGAGAATCGCTTAAAAGTCCTGTTGCTGCCCCAGGATCCAAATGATGATAAAAACATCATGATCGAGATTCGAGCCGGGGCAGGGGGTGACGAAGCCAGTATTTGGGCTGGAGATCTGGTCCGAATGTACTCTAGGTATGCAGAATCTCAAAACTGGCGGGTAAAACTAGTCAGTGAATCCCTGGCAGACATGGGTGGCTTCAAAGAGGCTATTCTCGAAATCAAGGGAGATCAGGTCTACAGCAAAATGAAGTTTGAGGCTGGGGTCCATCGAGTCCAGCGAGTGCCTGTTACTGAGGCGGGTGGTCGAGTGCATACTTCAACGGCAACTGTGGCGGTAATGCCTGAGGTCGATGCCGTGGAGGTGGAGATTGACCCCAAAGATATTGAGCTAACAACGGCCCGGTCTGGTGGTGCGGGTGGACAGAATGTCAACAAGGTAGAAACAGCGGTTGATT
>PYEQ01000660.1 GCA_003017785.1 filamentous cyanobacterium CCP5
ATCCCCCGGCAAAACAACAGTCTAGTACAGTCAACATGTGATGACAGGGCAAGTCCATGAGAGCCTGATAGAGCTCATCCATTGACAAATAGGTGTTGGTGTCGCCTACAACTGCATCCTTGGGGATAAGGTAACCTTTCGGTCCCTCATCACCATTAAGAGCTATCCCATGCCCTGCAAAATAGACAAAGAGCCGATCCCCCGGCTGTACGAGAGAAGGTAAGGATGCTTGAAAAAGTTCTTTTAGCTTACTAAGAGTAGCTTCTTCGTCAATTAAAGAAAATACTTGATAATCATGATATTCTTTCAAAATATGTGCAATAGCTTTTGCATCCGTCATTGCAGTTGCTAACGGAGCAATACCATGCTGATATTGATTAATTCCAACAACAACAGCAAGGCTTTGCCCAAAATCATGCATATCTAGCCCTCTTCTTAGAATTTATATTACATACTTGAAGCTGTCATACCCTGTATTAGCCTACAGAACACCATTAGAGTTTGTATTAGTAAATAAAATTTATATTTAAATTGATTGGATGTTTTAAGCCTTCTTGGTCGAGCGCTTCAGGCTAACAACTTATTATGCCGACAGTTTCCGTATAAATGCCTCTCAGAGGATAGTTATACTGACGGTTTCCGTATAATTCCCCAAGAAGGGTAGTTATATGGAAAATTTACGAATAGTATATCCTGCCTGCTAGCAGTCGCCTAAAAACGCTTTGTGTACCTCTATGAAGACTGGCAGTAGGCGTTGCATTCACTCCACTGTTGACTGGGAGCGGTTGGAGCGCTATTGTCTAGCGTTAAGCCGTTCAGCAGAGCGGTGGTTACGCAGAACTCGAAAATCTTGGCGCTGTCTGAAGGTGGTGAGACACCAACAGACAGCTAACCCCGCACTTCTGACCGGCAGATTGCGAGGCTAAGGTCCATGGTACCCTAGCCCCCTCAGTTTGCATTTAACTGCGGATGCTAGGGTTTTCGCGTTCTGTCTTCCTAACCCACACCTGGAGACAGAACCGATGTTTGAATACCTCGAACCCGATGCCAGCGGGGCATCTAACTTGCCGCCGTCTTCGCGCAGCAACTCCCAGGCTCGCCCAGAGCGGGTGCGCCACATGCTGTACGGCAGCCTAACGGGCATCGATCGCACCATCAAAATCCTCCACGCCTTGGGCTACGCCGACCCCAACGACTGGAGTGACCCCATCCCCGCGCCGCCAGGTGCATCGGCGGATGACAGACACAACCCAGTCGCTTCGACTCCGCTCAGCGACCGGAAAAGAGCCACGGTCATCGAGCGAAGTCGAGATGCCAGCAGCGACCGAAGCCGAGACGTGGATGGCGATTCTCACCAAAACTGTGCTGATTGAGTAAGTCTCGTTGTTGCAGTACCGGGTTCCTTTGCGCGTGACCTGGTTTGGGCAACAGCGCCAAGAACCCGGTACCTTATCGCCCCTATTGGTAATCTGCGCCCTGCGATCGCCAATGTGGCACAGTAGATCACTAATGTGGCACAGCAGATCGCTAATGTGGCACAGCAGTTTAGCGAAACTGGCACAGCAGTTTAACGATCTGCGGGTGCAGATCGCCAATGTGGCACAGCAGATCGCCAATGTGGCACAGCAGTTTGGCATTGCAGGCCCAAAGATCAGCTTTGCAGTGAAGCAGTTCAAGATACACGGCGCGGCATTGAGATAATCCTCGGCCATTTGACTGATGTTTGCCCGAATCAAGCCCTGTAGTAGCGCGGGTTTGATTCTCAGGGGCAGTATTAGCTCATGCCAACCTATTCACTTTATTGAGGGTGTAACCCATGGCCATTGTCGATACCAGCCGCCGTCTCCAGGCCCGTATTCTTCTGCAAGATATTGAGGCTCACGAAGGACTTCCCGCCGTTCGAGACTATATTGCCCGTCGCCCAGAAGCTTCCGCGGAGGCACTGCAAGCCAACCTGGCAACCATGCAGGCGAAGCAGCAAAAAGAAACCGAAATGCTGGCCCTGGCCAAAGCCGCTAGCGACGAAGCCCGCCAGGCCGAGTGGGAGTTTCACAACAGCGTGATGGCCATGAAAGAGTCGGTGCGGGGCCTGTATGGTCCTGACAGCAACGAAGCTCAGGCTGTCGGCTACAAGAAAAAGTCTGAACGCAAGCGCCCCCGCCGCCGCGCCGCCTAAAGCATCTATACAGTGTCTACAACGTTGGTCTTGTCGGATCACTGACCTGTTTGCCGTTTGAACTGGAGACACCATCCCCCCGCAGAGTCTCTGCGGGGGGGTTCTCTTTAATCTGAAGGGGTCTGTAGAAATGCCTGCAATCGATCCTCCCACCCATCTCCTATGGGTAACGCTGGTTGTGAACAAGATGAAGCGGCAAATCCAATCAATATAAGGAGAGTTGGAAGATATATGGATCTTGTCTGCATACCTACCCCTGAAAGGGCTAATATGCAGACTATTCGCCGCCTATCTACCTCCTGGGAGTGATTATGCTGCAGATAATCGGCCTATCTACCCTATAGTGGCATATAGGCGATTAGTTCAGTCCAATAACTTGTTTTTCTGCGTTAAGTTAGCTGCAAGGGTGTAGCTGAACGCAGATTGTCTGTAATTCTTATTCCCTCTAAAGAATAAAAGCTAAAGGAAAAAAAGAGAAATGGATAATCAAAAAGAAATTGAAAAATTATTTGAGTCGCGATCCGAAAAGATATACGAGGGCTTTCAAGAAGCTCTTAACAAATATAATCTGCTAGATATGCGAATAATTGAATTTGAGACTGCGACTAGTCCTACTAAAACAAAAATTTTAGATGACTTAAACGAAGTACTCAGAGAAAATGATATTCAGGGTTTATATATTTTGCAATTCACGTTGATT
>PYEQ01000661.1 GCA_003017785.1 filamentous cyanobacterium CCP5
GGCCCAATCTGAGCCAGACGACAGTCAGGCCTTAATCGAAGCCCTGGTAACTCTGCGGCTGTACCACGATGACGAGGCCCTGGCGCAAATTAAGAGCGCCGCCGCCGTATCAGTTGCCGCTCACCAGGCAGGAATGGTTGCCACGCCCAAAGCCACCGCCGAAGCGGCGGTACGAGCCGCTATGGAGCAGGTGATTATCGCGGCTGGCATGACCTGCGCCTACAACAGCATTGTCACCGTCCACGGCGAAGTGCTGCACAACGAGCAGTACCACCATGCCCTGGCTGCCGGGGATCTGCTGCTGGCCGATGTCGGCGCCGAAGCCCCCAGCGGCTGGGCCTCCGACATTACCCGCACCTGGCCCGTGTCGGGCCGATTTACCGCTCCCCAGCGGGATATCTATAACGTGGTGCTGGCCGCCCATGACGCCTGTATTGCGGCGGCCCGACCCGGCGTCGAGTACCGCGATCTGCACCTGCTCGCCTGCTGCACCCTGGCCGCAGGGCTGGTCGATTTGGGCCTGCTCAAGGGCCACCCCGACAGCCTGGTCGAACAGGATGTCCACGCCCTGTTCTTTCCCCACGGGGTGGGGCACCTGCTGGGTCTCGATGTTCACGATATGGAAGACCTGGGCGACGTGGCGGGGTATGCGCCGGGGCGCAGCCGCAGCGATCGCTTTGGGCTGAAGTTCCTGCGGCTCGATCGCCCCCTGTCCGCCGATATGGTGGTCACAATTGAACCAGGGTTTTATCAGGTGCCCGGCCTTCTAGGCCCGGCCCGACTGTCGGGGCAGTATAACGACACCGTCAATTGGGAGCGCCTAGAGGATTTTCATCAGGTGCGCGGCATTCGCATCGAAGACGATGTGCAAATTACCCAGACTGGCTGCACCGTATTGACCGAGGCGCTGCCCACCCAGGCCGACGCGATTGAAGACCTATGTGGCCCTGCTTAATGATCTGCCCGGAGGGTAAGTCTGGAGTTTAGAAAGTTTTAGGCTTTCTGGAGCTATCACATCTTTCTGGGGGCTGATATGATTGCAGTGAGCAGTTTTTAACCGTTCCTTATGAATTCTGTAAATCTCACGGCTCAGTCCCAGCCTAACCTCAGGGTCGGTTTAGGTCGGGTGCTGATTGTCGAAGACGAAGAGCTGATTCGAGAAACGGTAGCCCTGGGGTTGGCCGAAGAAGGGTTCGACATTCTACTGGCCGAAGACGGCCTGACTGCCCTGGATATGCTGGGCGGCACCTCGGTATCGAGCCGTACCGATCGCCCAGAAATCAACCTGGTAGTGCTCGACCTGATGCTGCCCGGCATGAATGGCCTCGACCTGTGCCGCCTGCTGCGTCACCAGGGCATTGATGTGCCCATTCTGGTACTCAGCGCTAAGGGTACCGAAACCGACCGTGTAGTCGGGCTAGAAATCGGCGCTGACGACTATCTCACCAAGCCCTTTGGCATGCGAGAACTGGTTGCCCGCTGTCGAGCCCTGCTGCGGCGACAGCGGGGCAAGGCTACCGCCGAAAAAGACAATGTGCTCAAGTTCGAAGACATTACGCTGCACCCCCAGGAGTGTCGCGTTTTTCTCCAGGGCGCAGAAATTAATCTTTCGCCCAAGGAGTTTCGAATTTTAGAGTTGTTTATGAGTCAGCCCCGGCGGGTCTGGTCGCGTGATCAGATCATTGACCAGGTATGGGGTCACGACTTCATGGGTGACAACAAAACCGTTGACGTGCACATTCGCTGGATTCGCGAAAAGCTGGAGGTTGACCCCAGCCATCCTCAGTACCTCAAAACCGTGCGCGGCTTTGGCTATCGCCTGGGCTAGTTCTCGTTCCCTTGCGCTTTATTAAGGGTGACTGAGCAACTACTCACAGGGGGTTTAACTTCGGCAACAAATAAACCTGTAACCTAGATTCTCGTTTAGGCTATGAAGGCAGGGGTGTATAACCGGGCTGCGTGCCAGGGTCTAAGTTGTGGCCGTTGGCCGTCGAGGTTTTCCTGCCGATGCTTTAGACCTGGTGTAACGTCATGCCGCTCACTATTTTAATTGCGGAAGACGACGAGGGCACTCGCCTTTCGCTGTGTGACTTTTTGGAGCTTGAGGGCTACTCCGTGCTGATGGCCAGCCACGGCGAAATGGCGCTACAGCAGGTGTTTAGCCATCAGCCCCAGCTCATTATCACCGACGTTGGCATGCCGGGGCTAGACGGCTACTCTCTGGTGCAAAAGGTGCGTCAGTTTCCGGCCTTTCGGCTGCTGCCGGTTATTTTTCTGACCGCCCACAACCAGATTCAAGATCGCATCAAGGGCTATCAGATGGGCTGTGATCTATACCTGCCCAAGCCCTTTGAGCTACAGGAGATTGGGGCGATTGTGCGCAATTTGCTAGAGCGATCGCAGCTGATTCAGTCAGCTTGGATTCAGCAGGTAGCGCTGAATACTGCCCAGCAGCGGGCGCTGCAGGTTAGCGACATGCTCCCAGAGGTACCCAGGCAGGCTGCTCCGGAGGTTGTCTCCTCCTGGTCGCCGCCTCCGACTGACCTGGCGGCTGACTTTACCGCCCGCGAGCAAGATGTTTTGGCGCTGCTGTCAGACGGGTTGTCGAATGCTCAAATCGGCGATCGCCTGTTTTTGAGCCCCCGCACTGTCGAGAAGTACGTCAGCAGCCTGCTGCGCAAGACTGAAACCAGCAATCGCTCTGAGCTGCTGCGGTTTGCCATCAGCCATCACCTGGTGCCCTAGTTTCATAAGAATTGTTGTATCACCTGTGTACCCGTTTAGCTGTGGCGCGTTTTTTGACCCCAGTTCTGCTGTTGCTGCTGCTGCCGCTAGCCAGCTGCCGCCTGCCCGCCGACCCTGACTCCACGGCGGCTCAGCCACCCTC
>PYEQ01000662.1 GCA_003017785.1 filamentous cyanobacterium CCP5
ACCATGAACAGGGCAAACAGCAGCAGGGAACCGCTCATCAGCCGGTGGGCCCACACGTCCCAGGTCCAGCCCAGGTAGAGGTTGCGCAGAGCTTCGAGTAGGGCATAGCTGAGTAAAAAGGCTCCGGTGGTGTCCCAGCGGCCGACGCGCTTGAGCACTAAGCCCCCTGCACCTAGAAAAACCAGGCCGTACCAGAGTTCTTCTCCCCACTGGCCGGGGGAAACCCAGGCATCCTGGGTGAGGGTGAGGGCGGCGATGATGCCAAAGTTACCGGGATTGAAGAAATGCTTGGATTCGGTACGAAAGACAAACTTGCTGGCGATCGCCAGAGCTGCCGCCAGGGCCATGGTCGGCAGGTGATCTACCCGCAGCAGCAGGCTGAGGCCCAGGCCCGTGATCAAAGGACTGCGCCAGTTGAAGGGGATGGGGTCTGGCGCGGTGGTGAATCGGGGTTGAGCGTTGATGAACTGGGTCAGGGCGAACTGGGTGGCGAGGGTGGTGGCGATCGCCACGGCGACCCCGTCTAGTCGCAGGGTCCAGTCTCGGGTGGTGAGCCCCAATATCAGGAATAGGCCCAAACAGAGAATCTGGTAGTCACGGGCGTCTTTCAACGCGGGTTTGAATAGCATGGTGGCCTCCGGCGTTTGTTTCCGCCAGTATGGCCAGAGATTTCAGATAGTCTGCGGCGGTTACAGGTTCTGAAACACCCGCAAACTGTTTGTCAGCTATCCAGAAAGACCTGGAATCCCCGCATAGTCGCAACCAGGCAGGGATTCCGCTCTGACGGAAGTTTTGTAGTCTTCAATACAATCACCTTGCAGGAAACCCTGAGGCCCCGGATAATTTGGCTAGACATCGGTATTCTCCTCTCAGGAAACTCTTACCCGTGATAGCGTCCAGAGATGCCATTCAAGCTAACCTCCAGATTCGACCTGAGCAGGCCCAGGACTATGGCGCGATCGCAACCGTTCACACCCGTGCCTTTGGCCAGCCCGACGAGGCCAAGCTGGTAGAGCAAATTCGCCACTCCAATGAATACCTGTCTGGTCTATCCCTGGTCGCTGAAGTGGATGCGCAGGTGGTCGGGCATATCCTGTTGAGCTACGGCAAAATCGTCGGATCAGAAACCTGGCTGGTGCTGGTGCTTGCCCCATTAGGGGTGCTGCCTGACTATCAATGCCAAGGCATTGGTCGCCAGCTGGTCAACCAGGGGCTACAAACTGCCCGTTCCCTGGGCAACACCCTGGTAACGGTGCTAGGAAACCCTAGCTACTACGGTCGGCTGGGCTTTGAGCCTGCCGCTGACTATGGCCTTATACACCCGTTTCCGGTGCCAGCCGAGGCGTTCCAGGTGAACTGGCTGAATCGTTCGAGTGAAATTCGCGGTCAGCTGCAATACGGTTCGGCCTTTGACTCGCTGGTAGGGTAGGACAGCTGGGTTCGGCTACGCTCACCCACCGGTTCGGCTAGGCTCACCCACCGGTTTGGCTAGGCTCATCCACCGGTTCGGCTAGGCTCACCCACCGGTTTGGCTAGGCTCATCCACCGGTTCGGCTACGCTCACCCACCGGTTCGGCTACGCTCATTTATCGGTTCGGCAGGGCCCATTCACCGGGTCGGCTTCTGCTTGTTCACCGGCTCGACTATCGGTTCGGCGGCGTTCGGTCCGTAGCAACCGGAGAGCCTGTGGCCCCATGTCGAGGGGAAAGGGCAGTCCAACCCCATTCTCCCCCCAAAAAAATAAATAATCTATACGTTTGGGTGAAGACGCTTATTCCTATTGGCACATTAAATATATGAGGACGCGCTGGGGTCTACCTCCAACAGCCGTCGCCAATGGGATATGTCTAACCTACCTGATCTGAGAAATGCCTGAGACTACGGGTGATTAGCCATCGCTAGACAGAACGCTGAGAGTGCCTGTCTGTCTTCCATTCGGTTTGCTTAAAAATAGGCCCCAGCGACACCATAGAGGGGTCTAAATCATGGCAATTGCAAGTATCAGTCCCACCACGGGTGAAATCCTTAAAACCTTTACGCCCCTAACCGAGGCGGAAGTAGACGCCAAGCTAGCCCTGGCCGCAAAGACGTTCAAAAGCTATCGCCACACCTCGTTTAAACAGCGAGCCGCCTGGTTAGCAGCAGCGGCTGAGGTGTTAGAAAACAACAAGCAGCCCTTTGGCACCCTGATGACTCAGGAAATGGGCAAGCCTCTGGCCTCAGCGATCGCCGAGGTCGAAAAAAGTGCCTGGGTCTGCCGCTTCTACGCCGAACATGCCGCTGAATTTCTGGCGGATAAGCACGTTTCCACCGACGCCAGCCAGAGCTACGTGCGCTACCTGCCCATCGGGCCGGTGCTGGCGGTGATGCCCTGGAACTTCCCTTTCTGGCAGGTGTTTCGCTTTGCCGCCCCGGCTTTAATGGCGGGCAACGTCGGTCTGCTCAAGCACGCTTCCAACGTGCCCCAGTGTGCCCTGACCATAGAGACGGTTTTCCAGAAGGCGGGTTTTCCAGACGGAGCCTTCCAAACCCTGCTGATTGGGGGCGATCGCATTGCCGATCTGGTCAAAGACGATCGGATCAAGGCGGCGACTCTGACCGGCAGCGAAGCCGCTGGGGCCTCCCTGGCCTCCGTCTGTGGTCGGGAAATTAAGAAAACCGTCCTGGAATTGGGGGGCAGCGATCCGTTTGTGGTGATGGCCAGCGCCGATGTGGATCAGGCTGTCGCCACCGCCGCCACCGCCCGGATGCTGAACAACGGCCAGTCCTGTATCGCCGCCAAGCGGTTCATCGTCGTCGAGGAAATCGCCGACCAGTTTGAGGCAGGGCTAAAGGCCAGGTTTGCCGAGCTGAAGGTCGGCGACCCAATGGAGTCC
>PYEQ01000663.1 GCA_003017785.1 filamentous cyanobacterium CCP5
GACGTACTGCTGCTGCCGGTCGGAGGCGGTCCTAAAGCCTACAACGCCGAGGAAGCGGCCCAGGTGGTGCAGACCCTGCGACCCAAGCTGGTGATTCCTACCCACTACCTCACCCAGGCCGCAGATGAAGAAAACTGCCCCATTGCCACCCTGGATGAGTTCCTCAGTTTGATGCAGGGGATACCGGTGAGCCGCGCCAATGGCGATACGGTAACCTTGGGGCCCTCAAGCCTGCCGGCTGAAGGCACTCGGATTCAGCTCTTGAGCTATCCCTTCTAAGGCATATAAACCCTGTCCAAGTCCAGAAGTGGAGTTTTGTCTAAGGAAAACTACAGTTCTCGAGCTGGACTTGGTATATCTGGCAATTCTCTTATTTCTGGCGAATCTATGGCCGATCTCTACCAGCAGCGGCGTGAACAGTTGATGGCGGCAATCCCTACGGCTACGGCCGTGTTTGCGAGTGCGCCGCTGGCGGTGATGCACAACGATGTCGACCACATCTTTCGCCAGGACAGCAGCTTTTACTACGTGACCGGATTTAATGAGCCGGAGTCGGTAGCGGTGCTCGCCCCCCACCACGAAGAGCATCGATTCATCCTCTTTGTGCGGCCTAAGGATAAGGACCGGGAGATCTGGTCCGGGCGGCGGGTCGGCGTGGAGGCCGCCAAGGAACTCTACGGAGCGGATGAGGTTTATCCCATCGGGGAGCTGGATGAACACCTGCCCAAGTATCTCACCCAAGCCGATCGGCTTTACTACCATCTGGGCAGCAACCGCCACCTCGATACTAAAATTCTCCACCACTGGCAGCAGCTGTTAGCCACCTACTACAAGCGGGGTACCGGCCCGGTGGCGATCGAAGACTCTAACTTGCTGCTACAGACCCTCCGCCGCCAGAAATCAGCCGAAGAACTGGAGCTAATGCGGCAGGCGATCGCCATTTCCGCTAAGGCCCATAACCACGCCCGGGCGATCGCCCAGCCCGGGCGCTACGAGTATGAAATCCAGGCGGAAATGGAGCATATTTTTCGGCTGGAGGGGGCGATGGGGACGGCTTATCCGTCCATCGTGGCCTCCGGTGACAACGCCTGCATTCTCCACTACATCGAAAACAACCGACAAATGCAGTCCGGCGACCTGCTGCTGATCGATGCGGGCTGCTGCTATGAGTACTACAACGCCGACATTACCCGCACCTTCCCGGTGGGAGGCCAGTTTACGGCAGAGCAGCGGATTCTCTATGAGCTGGTGCTAGAGGCACAGCTCAAGGCGATCGCCGCCGTACAGCCGGGGGCTCCCTTCAATGAGTTCCATGACGCGGCCACCCGCACCATCACCGAGGGGCTGGTGGAACTGGGCCTGCTAGCCGGAGATGTGGACACCCTGATCGAGGAGAAAAAGCATAAGGCCTTTTTCATGCATGGCACCGGCCATTTCCTGGGGCTAGACGTGCACGACGCAGGCATTCTGCGCAACCCTGACAAATCCTGGAAGCCCTTTGAGGTGGGCAACGTGGTGACGGTAGAACCGGGCATCTACGTCACTCCCAACTATGAGCCTGAGGAGGGGCAGCCCCAGATCGACGATCGCTGGCGAGGCATCGGCATTCGCATCGAAGACGATGTGCTGGTAACGGCTACCGGCCCCGAGGTGCTCACCGACGCCGTGCCCAAAACATTGGCGGCGATGGAATCGTAGCGATCTTGACATCTTGAGCTAATATCAAAGCCGATTCGCCCATTTGAGGCGGAACGCTCCAAACTCACGGGCTCTGCCCTCGATGTCGGAGCCTGTTCTGGCCGGGGTGGAGGTGGCGTTGAGGTGTTTGGGTGCGGCGAAAGGGGCTGCTAGCAAGCTTAATTGGAGTGACCGGAGCCTGTTTGGTGACGCTGCCGGTCAAGGGGGCGCGGCTGCAAACCTGGCAGTTCGACCCGGGCCAGAACCGGCTCACCTTCACCACCGAAGCCGGAGTCCAGCCCCAGGCGCGGCTATTGGTCAACCCCTCTCGGCTAATTATTGACCTGCCCGGCATTGCCTACGACCAGCCTGCGGCTCAGAAGCTGGTGGGAGGTTCTGTGCGGGCCGTGCGGATACGCCAGCACACCCCTGAGACTACCCGGCTAGAACTGGAGCTGAGCCCAGACTATGCTGTTCGGCCTGAAGACATTCGGGTGTGGGGAGTGACGCCTCAGCAGTGGGTGATTCAGCTGCCTGACCGCTACGGGGTGATGCAGAGTCTGAGCCCCCTGCCCCCCAGCCTAAAGCCCCAGGAGGCGGCAGGCCCGGCAGCCAGCCTTCTCACTAGGGAGCCGCAGCTGCCCCGCTTTGACACCGGCCTCAAACAGACCTCAGTGGCTACTCCCAAGCTGCCAAATAACTTGGCTGCTTCGTTGGAAGAGGTAGGAGAAGAGACCGGAAACCGGCTAGTCAACCTGACATCTCAATCCATGGCTAGCTCCCAGAAGCAAATAAACACGGCCTATCAGCCTGCTGCCACCTATTTGCAGCGGATCGTGGCGACCCAGGAAGGGTTCTTTTTAGAAACCGCCGGGGCAAATCCGCCGGTGCAGGTTTATCACACCCGCGATCGCGCCGGGAATCTCGAAATTGTCATCGATCTGCTCAATCCCGTCTCCCAGCCTGGCATCACCACGGGCCTGCCCCCAGGCCATCTCGGGGCGGTTTGGAGCGCCACCCAGTTTGCGACCACGCCCCCGGCGGTGCGGCTGACTCTGTCCCTAACCCCCAACAGCCCCAGCTGGCAGGTAAGCTCCCTGGGGCAGGGGGGGATTGCCGTACTGCCAGCGGCTCCGGTGGCGACCCCGGCTCAACCCGTTGTCACGGCTGGGACTACAGGCGG
>PYEQ01000664.1 GCA_003017785.1 filamentous cyanobacterium CCP5
CTCTGGAACCCAATGAGATTGGGAGTGTTTGAATCAATATTAATCGTACCGCCAGCCTGTAGGGATACTGGGCCTCCGTTGCCAGCGGTGGTGACCGCCTGAGTGGTTGAGAAGATGCTGCTTACGGCTATGTCTTCACCTGCCTGGAGGCTAACACTACCAGCATTGCCAGCGCTACCCCCAAAGCTGATTGAATTAGTGGCAATTGATTCTACAGAAATATCTCTGCCTGCTGTTAATTCAACCTCTCCTCCGTCACCGACATTTGTACTGCCAGTTACTTCAGAAGTTAGCAAGTTCGCAATAATGTTACCTTCGACACTGGTTAGGGTAATGGCTCTGCCTGGATTAGAAATACTGTCAACTGTAATATTCTGATTCGCTTCTAACGTAATCGTGGCATCGTCGGCTCCCCTTAAGATGCCTTTGCTCGTATCGATAGCACCTTCACCAGCGGGCGATCGCAGCGAGACCGGAGAATTGAATGTGACATCTCCGGTCACTGTAATCGTGCCACTACTATTAGCTCGACCAATTGTAATCAGACTAAAATCCCCGCCCAGGCTGTTTAGCTCAGGACCGCTTAAAGCAAAATTTACTGCAGGATTTTCGGGTTGGAGGAGAACATCACCCGTTCCTGTAAAGGTGGCGTTGGGCAAGGCGATCACATCCGCTGTCAGGGTTAACTCCCCACTGCCCGACTCGATAATGCCGACTTCTACAGAAATGCTGCGTCCACCAGTGGCATTGAGAGAAACATCCCCTGTTCCTGTCGAACGGATCGCTCCTTCCAGCTGAGTGAATACCCCAGCATTATCCCCCAAGCGAATACCAATATTCGTGTTGGCTCCATCACTGACAGTGCCGTTAAGAATAATGTTGCCATCGCCTGTCGAACGGATTTCAGAGGAACCATTAAAACCTGCAATGTCGAGGCCAGCAAATTGCGTCCCTACCCCGATCAAAGAGATGTTGCCATTGTTCGACTGAATTGAACCTACATTAAACAAAATGCCGGTAGGTCCTTGGCCATTTAACGTGACAGTGCCATTCCCAGTCTGGCCGGTTTGAAGGGTGCTGCTGTTGATTCGGATACCTGCACCGCTCGCAGTAGCGAGTCCTCTAGCTGAAATATTGCCGCCACTCGTATCTAGGACAGAGTCGCTTATATCAATACCATCTCCAAAGGACGTTTCAATGCTAATCGCAGGGTTATCGAGAGGATCGGTGCCTCCTCCCAGGACAATATTTCCACCATTAGATCGAATTTCAGCTGTTGAAAGGCTAATAGAACCACTGCCACTGGCATCGCTGTCGGCATTGAGAATGACGTTGAGAGCGCCACTATTGGAAAGAATGTCATCGTTTAAGACAATGTTATTCTCAGCCTGAAAGGTTAGCGTGACATCTCCACCCGCTGTTTTTTCGATGGTGGCTCCAGCTAATTGAGTAATATTGCCGACGTCAAATTCTCCACCGCCGGTTGCTGTGCTGGTATCAAAATCAATATTGGTACCAGTATTCAGGGCGTTACTAATAAGCGTTGCCCCAACTTGATTTGTCCCGATCGCCCCCCCATCTCCGCTTACGATAGTGATGTTGGTCGGGTCGATCAGCCAGGTACCCGCCTCACCATTGGGGGCGCTAGCATCGACAGTGGCCGTGAGGTTGAGGGATTCTCTGCTAGAGGTTTCAACCAAGCCACCGTCACCGGTAAGGCTGCCACCTCGGGCCGTTAAAGTGCCGTGGATGCTAGCTGTATCATTTGCCCAGCCGACGACCAATCCACCATTGCCTTCAAGCAGCGCATCAGCACTCACCTGCACATCCTGATCAATCAAGGTTTGGGAGGCATTGGGCACAGTTCCCTGGCCCTGGTAGTCGCCGCCGATGCGCACGGTGCCACCACCGTAGGTGCCTGAAGCATTGATCGCGGCATCGGTGACGGCCACGCGATCGCCCAGCACATTCACCTCACCACCCGTAGTCCCCAAAACATCTATCCCACCCGACACGATCGCCGTACCCTCTGTCCCCGGAAGAGGGCTGCGGGTGCCGGTGAGTGCTACGGTGCCATCGGGGTTAGTGCGAATACCGGTGACCTGCTGGACCTCGCCGCCGGTCAGCAATGTGGGCAGGGAAGCGGGGACGTAGGGCAGGTCATTGGGGCCACCCGCGATCGGCTCAATCTCCAGCTCCAGCAATACTCCCGGCTGGCTGACCCGGACTCGATGTTGCCCCGGCACCGCTAGCACCGTAACCAGTCCGCCGGGGGCGGTGAGGGTGCCCGTGTTTACGACGGTGCCGCCCGTCAGGGTCAGGCTTTGGCCTTCAGCCACGGCAAGATCTCCGGCATTGGCGATAGAGCCTGGCTGTTCGCTGGTAAACGCAAACCCCGTGGGGTCCCCCTGGAGCGCCGTGTAGGGATTCTCCCCAGAGGCGCTGAACCAGAGATCTTCTCCGAAGCTAATGCCGTTGGCGGTGGTGGCCGTAAAGGCAGCTGGCACGTCCAATCGAGCATTCGCACCGAAAATGACTCCGGCCGGATTCATCAAATAGAGATTGGAGTTGCCGCCGGTGATCCTCACGGTGCCGTCAATGACCGACGGGTCACCGCCGACGATGCGGCCCAAAATGTTGCGGATATCGGGGGAAGCCAGAAAGTTGGCGATTTGCTCCTGGCTGAGGCCGAACTGCTGAAAGCTATGGAATAGGTTGGCCCCGTCCCCAGATAAGGTACCCCCCTGAATGTCCGTTTGATTGCCGGAGGTGGTTAGCTGGGTGCCGGTACCGTCGTCAGCCGGGGCGATCGCCTGGGCAATCAGCTCCGGAGAGGAGATCGGCGCCGTCGAGACC
>PYEQ01000665.1 GCA_003017785.1 filamentous cyanobacterium CCP5
CGCCAAGGGTAGCGGCATGGGGGCCTGCAGGCGATCGTAGTTCACGCGATCAAACCCGGCCTGTTCGAGCAGTGTCCAGGTTTCCCGGTTGGGGCGGCAGCCATCCCCCAGGGCTTGGGATACCGGGCTGAGCCAGTTCTGCGCGGTCCGCAAGCGAGTATGCTCTGGTGCGGCCACATGCTCAATGAAGTAGAACCGCCCGCCGGACTTGAGCACCCGCAGCACTTCCTGCAGCGTCGCCGCCACATCCGCCACGGAGCACAGCACCAGGGTGCTGATGACGGCATCGACGCTGGCCGTTTCTACCGGGAGCTGCTCGGCCGTGCCGATGCGCAGCTCCAGCGAAAACTCCAGACCCGGGGTATCAACGTAAGGCGGGACAAAGGTATGTTTGGTCCAACGTATCAATAAGCACGGGATGGAGAAGAGATAAAAGGCTCTGCGGCAGCGCCCAGAGCCCGGTATCGTGACCGGAACGAATTCAACCTGGTACGATGACCTCTACTATACGAGAGCGGCGACAACAGGTTGCCGATTTTCTGGGAACGCAGGGTCGAGCGGCGCTCAGTGCGATAGCCGAGACGACAGGATTGAGCCGCAGCAGTGTTCATCACCATCAGCAGTCGATACAACGGGCTGAGCAATATCCCGAGTCGAGTGGGTGGGAAACACCAGTAGGGTACTGCTGGTTGGTTCGTCTGGTGATAGCGGTGGTGTATCACTTTGGGATTAAGCAAGGGGTCGGAGCAGAGAGCCTATCAGCATTTTTCAAAGCGATTTATCTAGAGACCCACGTCGGCAGTTCACCCACGGCGCTGCGACAGCTTAAGCACCGGGTGGAGGCCGCTATGGTTGACTACGCCAGCGCCCAAGCGAAGGACTGCCAACCGATTGAAGGACAAGGGGGCTGGCTGGGGGCCGATGAAACCTTCTTTGGGTTGCCCACCTTGGTGCTGATGGAGTTGGCCAGTGGCTTTATTTTCACTGAGGCTGAAACGGAAGACCGCACCTACACCACCTGGACAGCGCAGCTCCCACCCAGGTGGGAGCTGCGCTGTCCAGGTGGTGCTGCCATAGTCTGGTCAGCGACGAGGCGCGAGCACTGATTAAACTGGCGATGACGGGCTTAGGCACCGTCAGTGTGGCGGATTTATTTCATACCCTGCGCAATCTGGGACGACCGCTAGGACGAAACTTGGTACAGCAGTTAGCGCAGTTGGATAAGCAAGCCAAACACTTGCTACACCCCTGAGCCAAGCCCCGTCTGACGAGACTATGGCGGCTCTTCAGGCTCAGTATGACGCGGTGGTTCAACAGCAACAGCGGGTCGTGGATGACCAACAGCGTTACCGCCACACACGGTAACCCATCAGTCTGAGCGTCCATCCTTTTGAACTAGAAACCACTCAATGGCGGTGGAGGGCCGCAATGGCTATCTCGCTCAGCGACATCACGTCTCCCGGGGCTTGTCCGCCTAGACATTGACAGTGCTCACTGTCCTCCACAATTTTGACCTCAAGCGCCCTGATGGTACGACGGCGGCTCAGCGTCTCGTTGGCCATCCGTTTCCTAACCTCTTTGAGTCGGTCTTGAGTACCTTTACGGAGTTGCCTAGGCCTAGACGATCTATTGAGTCATAACAGCCCAATCCCTGGTACGGGCAAACCTGTCCCGGCTCAAGTTGATACCCTGTCTGAGCGCACAGGGTTTTTAGGCTGTGCGTAATAGCCGATTCGCGATCGCTCGGCAGCTGATGAAACAAAATAACGTGGGCCGGAACAACATTACGCTCTGGGGGAAAGTACTGCTGGCGTAGCGTATTTGCTCGCTCAAACGTTGAGTCATCTAGCTTCAGCGTCAAAAGCAGAGAACTACTCATCAGAAAAAGAATTCACAGAACGATGCATGAAAGAGCAAAGCGTAATACTTAACCGTCATGCAGGAACGGTTTGACACAGCATTGCTTCGCCTTCAGGTTACTCACCTTCCCCAGCCAGGCCCAAGCCGGAAGCCGTACACGCCCAAGGCACCCGAATGTAGCTACCAGAAAGAAACCCTATGACTCCCTATTCCTTACCAACCGCTGCGGCACTAGCAAGCCTGAGCATAAGCGACAACCAGATCCAGCCAAGCCCAAGACAGAATGCGGCAGCAGGCCATATCACCCTCTATTAAGCGACATCAACTAGGGTGCGCCAACTAAAAAAACACCCAGAACAGCCCTATCGCAGCAAAGTCAAAACTAATCTTGCCTAACCTCTTGACAGCAGTATAAAGCCTGGCTTATATTAGCAAAGCGCTCAGGAAAAGCACGTTAACGCGATGCTTTCACCGGGTTAGCAGTGAACCTCGACAACTACATAGTTTAGAAACAAAGCCAAGGTTCCTGTCAAGGATTAAATTGGTTTAAGGATAGCATTAGTGTTGTTCTTGAGTCAAACAAAAGAAGACAGAATCGGATACTGAGGTATCCGGGACATGCTTTTCGGGTCATTTTTCACGAATGACTAACTGAGACTTACTTTTCGGAGTGAGTCACTAACATGGAGAGTTTGATCCTGGCTCAGGATGAACGCTGGCGGCGTGCTTAACACATGCAAGTCGAACGGACCCTTCGGGGTTAGTGGCGGACGGGTGAGTAACGCGTGAGGATCTGCCCTTAGGAGGGGAACAACAGTTGGAAACGACTGCTAATGCCCCATATGCCGAGAGGTGAAAAGTTATATCGCCTGAGGATGAACTCGCGTCTGATTAGCTAGTTGGTGAGGTAAGGGCTCACCAAGGCGACGATCAGTAGCTGGTCTAAGAGGATGATCAGCCACACTGGGACTGAGACACGGCCCAGACTCCTACGG
>PYEQ01000666.1 GCA_003017785.1 filamentous cyanobacterium CCP5
ATGCACCTGTCTTTAGGGTAGGACGCGCTCATTTCTAGACGGTTATTATTAAGTGCAGCGTTACAGAGCATTGGTATTAGGAATTCTGCCTTAGTCTGAGCTCTCACGATTTGCCATTGAGCCTGTGTACACACTAAAAGGTCAGGATTACGGCTATTGTTCCGATTGGGTATTTTAATCTCAGCGCCCGACCTGACTATCCAGTCTGGCTGATGGGTACGGAGGTAGGCTTTGAGCAAATCCCCCAGGTCAGAAACGATGTCTAGGTGCCGTCCTGTAGGTGGGGCCACTTCAATGATCTCCCCATTTACGAATTCTGTGCGTCGCCCGTCATAGGGAGTGAGTAGATATTGCTCAAAGGTGAGTTTCTGCTTTAGATCTGGCGGCATAAGCTGGCTCTCTATAACCCGCTACTTGTCATTCGTTCATGCAGCGATCGCACTCCAGAGTAAGGGCGTTGGCGGCCACGTCGTCACCGTTCAGCGTATATTGTCCTCAGCATATCGCAGCCCCTGGCTCGGTTTCATCTGCACGTCAGTTAAAGAAACCTTGGGCGATCGCTCAAATTAGCGTCTCACCAGTTGCAACCAGCTAAATACGTCATTGGCCGTCAGCCTCAACGACAGATTCGATAGTACGGGTAGAGTCTCATCCCCTTTGAGGACGGTCGGTAGCTGCTCTGGCAAAAACGCAGTTACTGCCCGCTCGTCTGCATCGACAAGCCAGCCGAGCTGTCCCCCCTGCCGGAGGCAATGCACCAGTTTGTCTATCAGCTTGGTAGGTGACTGCTCTGGTGACAAGATCGCGATCGCCCAGTCAGGAACCCAGAAAAAGTCATCGGGGACTTCCCCGGCTTTGGTGAAGGGGACTCTATCCCAGAGGAATACGGCAACATCCGGTGCGATCGCCCGTCCGTCATAGACACAGCGTAGTCTCGGAAACGCTAAGGCCGTCTGCTCTGCCTCCCCTGCCTGATTGATGGCTGTGACCAGTGCTCCCTGTAATCGGCTGCGGCGTCCCTTGGGCATTGGCTTTTGAATAATTTGGCGGTCAATACATTCGCTGGTAAGTTTCGTTTATGGCATGGCCAGAAATGTCTCCAGGCTGATAGCAGTTTGGGTGTTCATAGCCATAATCAGGCTCAATCACCTACAGGCTATTCTGGATTTCTGATGTAGCCCTTTATCAATCTCCGAAAGAACTGCTGAGTCTGTCTCTTGGCCTTGTGCTGATTTGCTTTTATGAGGGCGTTTGCAGCAGATCGTAAGGTAGCCTCAGCGACAGCAGGCGTACGGAGTCCACTACATAGAAACGATACACAATCGCTGATGGCTGAGCCAGCTAGCAGAAGAGACTCTTCTTTTAGTGCAGCCCATTGCTCACGAGTCGTTTCTTGTGGTTTGTCCAGTAACAGCCGAAAGCGATCAAGCAACACCTGCTCATCTTCATCAATAGGCGAGACCGCTAGACCGAGGTTAGGGTCATCAATCATAACCTTCGCAATCTCTGCGATGACTTCGACATCCTCAAGATGACCCGAAAGCGGAAACAGTGCCGATATGTTTTGAGGCGTTCTAGTTTGCTCTTGGGGCATAGGTAGATTCTCTCAAAGAAGGCTTGGGCCATAGAGCTTACCGATATCCCAGGAAGTCATTCTTCTCGCACCTTACCTATTTGTCTCCATCATCGTTGACGTAGCGTAAAAACATCTCTTCCGGTGAAATCCCTTGCTCGTTAGCTTCCAGGGTAAGTCTGGTTTCGTGCTTCTCCCAGTTGCGCTCTAGATAGGTGATGACAGCCGTCTGTAATATTGCAGCCACTGACTTTTTGACCAATTTGGACGCTACTACAAGCCGCCAGTAGTCATAAAGCCCCAGTTCGCCGACCTGTGGCCTTGGATTCTTAGGCTTTGGCAATTCCATGCTTTTCCAATCCATTGGGCGACTCACCAGTTTTCAATCTGTTGAGTCAAGTTTACATGCTTTGTTATGCATCAGTCCTTGACACATTAATGACACGTCATGCATGATACGTCAATGACTGGAGAAAGCTGGGTTAATGCCTGGCCATTACCTAGTCATTAACCCAGCCACTTCAACAAAGAACCGATTTTGGTACAGGTAAAGCAATGGAAAGCCTACACAGCAGGACTTACAGCATCGCGCAAGCTAGCCAGGCGCTTGGGAAATCTGAATCTTCGATCAAGATTTACAAAAAACTTGTGCTGGAAGCATTCAGAAAACAGCCATCAATGGTGACAGAGCCCAATGGAAGCCTTACAGAATACGGGCTTGAGCAACTGAGGAAAGCCGCTCATTTTATCCAAAAAGGCGATAGGACTGGCTATATAAAGGCTGTTTTCCAGGCTAATCCTCATCTGGAATTTGCCTTAGATGACCCTAGCCAACCGGCCCAGTCAACCAGCCCCTCCGCTGAGTACACAGGCGTTATCAGCGGAGGGGCACTGGTCAAACGTCGCCCAAGCGTGATCTCAACCTCCTTTGCGGAGTTTGACCAGGCTACTGCTGACGGGGAACTAGCTCTGATTCAGCAGGACATCTCCACTCAGGTCGAAAACCTGGATGACCTCTTCTCTCGATACGCCAGAGCCCGAGTCCAAAAAGCCTTCACCGAGATTGACCATACGGTCGAAGCCCTGAAAGCCAATGCTCTTTCTGAAATGGGAGTAACGGCAACCAGCCCAAAGCCTCCAGCGACCCATCACGGCGGAGAAGCTTCTTAAGCAACTCAATGGTCATGCTTGCACTACTGGCGATCGCCCTCCTCGCCACAACCGTTCTGCTGCTCCTCCCTCCCCAAAAACCCCATGAGCGCCCAACCCAATCC
>PYEQ01000667.1 GCA_003017785.1 filamentous cyanobacterium CCP5
GTTGAGACCCTCGACATGAACTTCTTCGAAGCTCCGGGAGAGGCGGCTTTCTACGGCCCCAAGCTTGACTTTATTTTCAACGACGCCCTGGATCGAGAATGGCAACTGGGTACCGTTCAAGTGGACTATAATCTGCCCGAACGCTTCCAGTTGGAGTACGTAGCAGAGGACGGTAGCCGCCAACGGCCCGTCATGATTCATCGTGCTCCCTTTGGCTCTTTAGAACGGCTGATTGGCATTTTGATTGAAGAATATGCTGGTGACTTTCCTCTATGGCTAGCGCCAGCTCAAGTGCGGATTTTGCCCGTCACCGAAGACCATGTGAGATTTGCCCAGCAGGCTGCGGAACAGATGCTGACGGCTGGCATTCGAGCTGAGGTCGACACCAGTGGAGATCGCCTCGGCAAAATGATTCGCAATGCCGAAAAAGCCAAGATTCCGGTGATGGCAGTGGTTGGGGCTAAAGAGATGGAAGCTGGGGCCTTAAATATTCGGACCCGCGCTCAAGGGGAGCTAGGCGCGATTCCGGTTGATGAAGTCGTATCTCGCCTGCAAGCAGCGATCGCCTCCCATGGCGCTTTTTAGCTGTGCCAGCTTAGAATTCCTATAGATTCTCGAGATCTTGCTGAAGCATCTCCATGGATTCTCGGAAAGCCTCTATTTCCCTAGAGAGGTCGGGCGATTGAGCTCCTCTTAGGCCCCTCAACATTTCCAGACAGGCATTCAGGCTTGCAGCGAACTCACTCCGTGTCAAGGGCTGTCCGCCTCGGAAAGTGCCATCAGGATAGCCAGTTACGCACCCGTGCTGAGCTGACAGCCGCAGGATAGCCTGATTTGCCCAGGCATCTCCTGCAACATCAGTGAACGGAGCCTCTACAGCAGAACCTTCGCTGATTTCCTGAGCCATAGCGGGGGCTATCAGCAACAGAGAACCTAACAGCCAACCTGCCAGTTCCAGATTTCTGTACATCACTGCTCGCCTTACTACCAAACTAATATCTTTGGTCGGTTTGCCACATCTAGTCCCTTCACTACTTTAAGTTCCTTTGTTCCCAGGAGTGGTAGGATGCCCAATTGACTGAACGTTTGGTGTAGAACCTGTGCCTGCTTCTGTTCTTGTTTCTGTTCCGGCGACAACCGCCAACATTGGTCCCGGCTTTGACTGCCTAGGTGCAGCCCTTACCCTGTATAACCGTTTCCACTTCACTGTCTTAGCAGCTGCCACCGGTCAGGTTTCTATCAGCGTCACCGGCTTGGAGGCAAAGCGCGTGGCCACAGATACTTCTAACCTGGTTTATAGAGCCTTTGAGCAATTTTTCCAACGGCGGCAGCAGCCACCTCCAGGAGTGAATATTGCCATTGAACTCGGCGTACCCTTAGCACGAGGACTCGGTAGTTCCTCTACTGCCATCATCGGTGGACTCCTTGGGGCCAATAGCCTAGCAGGGCACCCCCTCAGCCAGTCAGAAATCGCAGCCCTCGCCACCGAGATTGAGGGCCACCCAGATAATGTAGTTCCTGCCTTAGTGGGTGGCTGTCAGCTAGCGGCCGAAGATCACAGCCAGTGGACCGTGTGCCCGATTGACTGGCATCCGGAGATTATTCCGGTCGTTGCCATTCCTGACTTTGAGCTCTCCACTCAGTCAGCGCGGGCAGTATTGCCGCAAAACTATAGTCGAGCGGATGCCATTTTTAATGCAGCCCATCTCGGTCTACTGCTGCAAGCCTTAAGAACAAATAATTCTGACTGGCTGAGCCGAGCCATGGGCGATCGCATCCACCAGCCCTATCGCCAAACCTTGATTCCTGGCTACGATTCGGTCGCGATCGCAGCATCGAGGGCTGGAGCCCACGGCTTAGTCATTAGCGGCGCAGGTCCAACCCTACTGGCGCTGACGCCCGCTCCCAAGGCTGAAGCGGTCCGACAAGCCATGGCCACTGCCTGGCAGCAAGCCGGCATCCAGGCTCAATCCCTGATTCTTGCCATTGATACTCAAGGAGCTCAGGTTTCGGAGTCCCCTTAGCGATCTCGCTCCCAGCAGTGGTCATCCACGCCATGTACAGCCCTCCGTTGAGGATCTGCCCATGGGCTTCGACTTTTTAGCTCGTACAAAATAAGTGAGCACTCACTCAACTCTCAAAAGGTCAGGCTTCACCCTTATCCTTAGGCTCCTTTGGATGACACAGCAGTCATCGCAGCTTGATAAAGCCAATTTTTTTTGAAATTTGTCTAAATCGCAGTTATCAAAAGTTCATTAAGTTTCATATACTAATAGCGGGCGCACAGGATTAGGTATTTTTGCCCAGCATCCATCTTTCGGTTAGATCGCCTAGTGACCAATCGGACATATCCAGCTCTTCCCATCATCGTGGTAGCTTTTGTCCGCCCCAAGCTAGACCCTCTCCCAAGCCGGAACAACAAATGCGCTGTCTGTTCTATATAGAAAACACGTGAATTGTCATGATTAGCGAACAATTTCCGTGGCTGACGACCTTGGTGATTTTGCCTGCACTGGCCGTCTTGCCTATGCCAGTTTTGCCAGATCGTAATGGTCAGACACTTCGCTGGTACGCTCTCGGGATCGGTTTCATCGAATTCGCCCTGATGCTCTACACCTTTGGGCGCTTCTACCATCCTCAAGCAACCGGACTGCAACTGGTCGAATCCTACAGCTGGCTTCCCCAGATTGGCATGAACTGGTCCCTGGCTGCAGATGGCCTATCCATGCCCCTGGTAATTTTGAGTGGCCTAGTCACAACCCTAGCCATCCTTGCTTCTTGGAATGTCACCCGCAAGCCCCGTCTTTACTTCTCCCTCCTGCTACTGATGTATAGCGCCCAAGT
>PYEQ01000668.1 GCA_003017785.1 filamentous cyanobacterium CCP5
CACAAGAACCATCCATGGAAGAGATCCTGGCGTCGATTCGCCGGATCATTTCCGAGGATGGGGACGACGAGGAAGAGGCGCCGGCGGAAGAGGAAGCCGTCGAAGAGGCCGAGCCGGAACCGGAGCCCGAGCCGGAACCAGAGCCTCTGCCTGAACCCGAGCCCGAGCCCGAAGAGGAAGAAGAAGAGGAGGAAGAGGAGGAAAAAGGGGAAAGGAAGGAGGGGGAGGGGAGAAGGGGGCAAAAAAAGGAAAGGCGGCGGGGGCGGCCGGCGCGGCGGGCACCCAGGCAGCGAGCGCGAGAGGGAGGCAGTCTTCTTCATTGGCCTCCGGAATATCTCCGGCAGCAGTCAGGGTAATGGCAGTGCGCTGCAGGGTGAGGTTTTGCTCGGACAAGACGGCCTTGGCGGTGGGAAACAGGGTATCAATCTCCGATTCCTCTACGTCTAGCAAGACTTCTTCGTTGTCCTCCTCCTCCCGAGCGAATAGCTCAATGGGGGCATCCACCGGCAGCAGCAGCAGATATTCCTGTTGGCTCAGTTCGAATACCTGCTGGACAAAACAGGGCAGCAACCGACCGACTTCGTCTTTTAGTAAAACCGTCGGCTCATCGTATTCGGCTCGCTTGTCTGCCATAGACTCTCCTTGGGCGGGCTCAAAGTCGGTTCAAGTTTCTCTATCCAAGGATAGTCCACTGGGGGGACGCTCCCGCTGGTCGAGCCACTGCTGCAGAATCAGCGCTGCCGCTTTGCGATCAACTAGGCCCTTGTGATCACGGGGAGAACGCCCCTCAGCAATCAGCATCTGTTCGGCTTCAACCGAGGTTAAACGCTCGTCGGCATACTCTACAGGTAGATTTAGGGCCTTCGACAACCGCCCCGCCATCTTTTGAATCCGTCGCGCCTGGGGACCAATGTCACCGTCCATGGTGTAGGGCAGTCCCACCACCAGCACCTGTCCCTGCCGCTCCTGGACAATTTGCTCTAGGGCCGAAATCAGCCGGTGCAGGGAATTTGACTCCAGGGTGGTAAGGCCGGTGGCTATCAGTCCGCTGCGATCGCAACCGGCTACGCCAATGCGGCGACTGCCAATGTCCAGTCCCAATGCAGAAATATGGGCCAATCCTGCGCTCCTTCCTTAGAGCCCCAGCCAGGGCTTACTCGTCACCATCGCAGCGATCGTCATCGTCTTCATCATTGATCTCAGGGGGAAGCATCGGCTGCCCCTCCGCCGGGTTCAGAGACCGTTTAAAGGCGTTGCCCCCATCCCAAAACAAAGGTCCCCAGTAGCTGTCCGCCCCGGAATAGTCCTGTCGCCTATCCCAGGACCAGGACATGCGGCCCGGCACCGGCTTACCGGCAGGCTGTAGTCCTGAGAGCACGTCTGAAAGCTGTAGAGACTCCAAAGACACGGGCTTAGCTTCTCGCACCTTATGCCAGACAGAGCGAGACATCAGCAGGCTACGGTCCTGGGGCAGCGCTTGGATTTGATTGAGAAATTCTTCCCGCTCCGGCTGGTAGTCCAGGGAGGCTAGCTTCAGACCGGAGGTCGGGTATGGCTGCAACACCCTAGCCATCTGGGCCAGAAGCTCCGGGTAGAGCCAGGTATAGGCGGGATGCACGGTTAAATCTGCCTGGTGGGGGCTCTCAGGCTGGTCGCTTTGATTGATCACCAGCTTGAAGTAGCCAATCGCCGCCTTGCGCTGGGGTTCGAATACGTAGGCGCTGACGGTCTCAGTCTGATTTAACCAGCGATCCAGGGTATTGCCCACAGAAGTAGCGACGCTCCCCTTAAAGTCGAGAATCTGATGGTCAAATACCTGCCTCACCAGGGGCGGCATCGAAGCGGTATCAAGCTGGTAGAGTAGCTGGGCATCTGCATTGCTAACGGGCAGCAGGTTGGGCAGATCAGGCTCCTGCTGGGCCAAGGGCTGGAGCTGCTCCGGAGAAATGTGCCAGTAGGTGACCTGAGCCAGGGGCTGAAAACCATTGAAGCGATAGAGGGCTAGGGCAGATTTATTATTGATATCCACCTCAATCATCCAGGTGCGGGCTTCCCATACTTTCTCGAAGCAGTAGCGCAACAGCCGAGAGCCCACGTCCATGTAGCCCGACGAGTGGCCGACGGCCACTGCCGTAGCTCGATTCGAAACGATCCGATTGACCTGCCAGGTGCTCCTGCCCTGGTTGCAGGGGGCCACCTGAATCAGCCCCAAAAGCTTACCGTGGTACTCAGCCACAAAAGTAGAGTCAACTCCGTTCTGTAGCTTCCTCGGCATCAGGCTAGCCAGCTTGAGGGGGCCATACCAGCGGCACAATCGCTCAATTTCTTCACACACCAGATCTGGCGAAACCGATTCGCCAGCGTTGATGTCTTCAGGGCGCCACTGCCTGAGTTCATCCAGATCGCGATACTGAAGCGGGCGAATCACGGGAACTGAGTTGGTGGTTTCACTACGGCCCATGGGTCAGGGGAGTTACAGCGACATCAATGGTTGCCCTACAAAGGCACCTGTACCTACTACGATACTCCTTATTCTCGGGGGCTACCAGCTAAGGGCGCTACTCCAGGCTGCTTGGCTTTCACTGGCTGCCCTGACGGGTTCGGGTTTCGCTCCGTCATTTACAAAACTTAGGATTTACGGCAGGATTTCATAGATAGAGCTTAAAAGACTTAAAGACTCTGAGTGAAGACTCTGAGTGGCGATGCCGCAGCTGCAAATCTGGGCATCACGCTGCTGTTAAATGCACACCCTGGGGGGCTAATGCACCGTTTAAAGACCGCTGAGCGCTACTGTCTGTACGGCCACGTTGTCTCCATGGCCTTTGGGCTGGCCGGACTTTTG
>PYEQ01000669.1 GCA_003017785.1 filamentous cyanobacterium CCP5
TCCCTACTCAATCTCAATATCGAGGGTATAGCTGGCGTTGCCGCGGGTGCCGCCTACGAGAATCTGATAGTCGCCTGTATAGGGCAAAATCAGGTCAGACTGGGTCGTCTCCCGTTCTAGCAGCAGGCCACCGGGAGAAATTACATCAAAGACGGCGTTGTCTTCCAGGGAAGTGATTGACAGAATCATATTCTGACCGCCCTGGGCGTTGACCAAATAGCGATCGCGCTCTCCCCGCACCACAGCATTCTCTACGGTGGCAGAAAAAGCCCCCGGTTCAAATTCGACCCGCTGGGTGTTAATGGCGGTCGGTGCCTCCAGCAAATCGGCGGCCTCTAACAAACCATCCGGACCGAGCCAGCGTTCTTTCGCGACTTCGCAGGGGATTGCGCTGAGGTCTTCCCCTTCGGTTTGTAAGGACTCAGGGCTGATTTGCCAGACCTCTTGGGAGTCCTGGACGTCGTACTCAATCCAGGTGCGAATATTGGTCGAGATTTCTCCCTGGTACAGTGAGCCTTCAAGCTGCTGAATGTAGGAAGAGTAGTAGCTGGCCTCTTCGTTATGAATGGTGAAGCTGCCGTCCCCAGAGACTTCCTGCCCCTCGGCAACGGTCAGCCGTACCACGCCGCTGAGGGTTTCTGAATCGATGCTGTAGCAGTAACGTCCGGGGGCGATCGCCGCATCCGCCGCTGCAGCAGGCAAATCTGAGCCTGTCGCCGCCGGAGGACTCCCACTGGGTTCAGATGCCTCCTCCCCAGAGGCTTCTGAGGGAGAGAGGATGTCTGCCTCTGGCTGGTCTCCCTGGCAGCTGACCAAGGTCAGGCCCAAGCATAAACCTGCCAGGGTCGAAGCCGCGATCGCAGTCGTTAGGGGCATTCAGTTACCGTCTCTTTTATAAAGTTGAATAAGTCGATATAAACGGAGATACATGGAGAATCGGGAGCCTGAGGTAACCCCATTCTCCCCCCAATTAAGGGTTCGGGCTAATGGGACCGATCAGTTTTTTGCATATCCCGACGGGGAGATTCCACCGGAGGTTAGGAATGGTTGGGGAACTGCTAAGGGATAATGGCACCCAGGCCCAAACTGTTACTCCCAGTTCCCAGGCTGACTGACTGAGCAGAGGCTACCGTAACAGTATTGGCGCAATAATCCTGATCCCATCCTCCAGAACGGCCCTGATGGCTGCGAACATTCAGTTTCCTATGGCTTACTACATTTCTCCCCGTTTTCTCGAAAAACTCGCTGTCCACATCACCAAAAACTACCTGAAGCTGCCGGATGTAAAGGTGCCGCTGATCATGGGGGTGCATGGGCGCAAGGGGGAGGGCAAGACCTTCCAGTGTGAGCTGGTATACGAACGCATGGGGATTGAGGTGGTGCACATTTCCGGGGGAGAGCTGGAGAGCCCCGACGCGGGCGATCCGGCCCGGCTGATTCGCCTGCGCTATCGGGAAGCCGCCGAGCTGGTCAAGGTGCGGGGCCGGATGGCGGTGCTGATGATCAACGACATCGACGCCGGGGCGGGCCGCTTCGATGCCACCACCCAGTACACGGTCAATACTCAGCTGGTGAACAACACCCTGATGAATATTGCCGACAACCCTACCAACGTGCAGCTGCCGGGGAGCTACGACGATCAGCCGCTCCAGCGGGTGCCGATTATTCTCACCGGCAACGACCTCTCAACCCTGTACGCACCGCTAATCCGCGACGGGCGGATGGACAAGTTTTACTGGGAGCCCGATCGCGACGATCGCATCGGCATTGTCGGCGGCATTTTTGAACCGGACGGGCTGGGTTCTCAAGCTATTAAGGAACTGGTGGATCGCTATTCACGGCAGGCGATCGACTTTTTTGGAGCGCTGCGGGCGCAAATCTACAACGAGCAGATCCGCGATTTTGTCTACCAGGTGGGTTTAGAAAATGTCTCCATGCGGGTGGTCAACACCGAAACCCCGCCGACGTTTCCCAAGCCTGACTTCAGCCTGGATCACCTGTTTGGGGTGGGGGACAGGATGGTGGCCGAGCAGCGGCGAGTCGAAGAAATGCGGCTGGCCCAGGAATATAACCAAGCGTTTCGTCGGGAGCACTTAAACACCCTTGACAGAGATTCCGCTGACCACGGCATGGAGATCTACCGCGCCTACGGCGATCGCGCCAACGGTCATGGTGCTAACCAGGAAAATGGTTCTGAAGCTAAACCGGCCCCGTCTCCCCAGGCTAGAGAAACCGCCCTGGCTTCAGAAACGGTGCAGCAGATCCGGCAGCTACTCGACCAGGGCTACCGGGTGGGCATGGAGCATGTCGATCAGCGGCGCTTCCGTACCAATGCCTGGAAAAGCTGCTCGGTACTCCACACCGACGACCCCAGCGAGGCGGCCCAGGCCATGGAGCAATGCCTGATGGACTACCCCGATGAGTATGTGCGGATGATCGGCATCGATCCGGCGTCGAAGCAGCGAGTGCTGGAGCAGATCGTCCAACGGCCCCAGTAGTGGTTAGTTGCAGCCTTGGGTAGAACGACACCCGGAGACTCGTGAACGACACTCAAAGACTCGTGAACGATACCCGGAGACTCGTGAACGACACTCAGAGACTGGATAACGACACTTGGAGACTCGGCATCGACCTAAAAAGACTCGTCATCGATAGGCAGGAGACTCGGCATCGACCCAGAAAGACTCGACATCGACACTCAGAGACTCGATGACGACCCAAAAAGACTCGACATCGACACTCGGAGACTCGTTGACGATACTTGGGAGACTCGATGATGACCCTCAGAGACTCGACATCGACCCTCAGAGACTCGACATCGACCCTCAGAGAC
>PYEQ01000670.1 GCA_003017785.1 filamentous cyanobacterium CCP5
CCCCCGCCAAGGCCCGCAAGCAGCGGGTGGATGCCTTCCAGGCGGGGGAGGGGGAGGTGTTCTTGATCAGCCTGAAGGCGGGGGGCACCGGCCTCAACCTCCCCGCCGCCGACTACGTGATCCACATGGACCCCTGGTGGAACCCCGCCGTGGAAGACCAGGCCAGCGATCGCGCCCACCGCATCGGCCAGCAGCGCCCGGTGACCATTTATCGGCTGGTGGCCCAGGACACCATCGAAGAAAAAATCGTCGATCTGCACAAGCAAAAGCGGGATCTGGCGGACAGCCTGCTGGAGGGCACCGACATGAGTGGCAAGATGTCCACCGACGAGCTGCTGAAGCTAATTAGCGCCGGATAACAGCTTTCTTGGCTTACACTCCCTGGGGTAGCCATTCGGGGTTTGATGTCGCGGGTTTCATGTCGCTTGCAAAACGCCTGGGCTCAGCCCTCGACGCCGCCATTTGTAAGGTGGGCGTAACGAGCCCCAGAACGAGCCCCAGAGGGTTGCCCGCTATGACAGCTGAGTGATGTTTTCGTAGAGAGTGGCGATCGCACCGGTAAAGCCAATGCTGGCAAACTCAAGGGTGTCTCCAGACCGATAAACGTGGGGCACCCACAGACTGTCAGATTTGCGCTGAAATCGTTCGACCAGAATCTGTGTTTGATGAATCAGGACGTATTCCTCAAGGGCCGGATTTGATTTGTAATCGGCAAATTTATCGCCTCGGTCAAAGGCTTCTGTGGAATCAGATAAGACTTCAATGATCAGTTTGGGATGTTGGATGAAGTCTTCGTCGGAGCGGAGGTCGCGATCGTCACAGGTCACTACCAGATCGGCATAATAAAAGATGTTCAGGGCGGGCAGACGCACTTTCATATCGGTGGCGTAGGCAATGCAGGCTGTACCGCGCAGGTGATTCACTAGGCGGGCGGAGAGGTTGCCGGTAATGATGACGTGGGCTTTGCTGGCCCCGGCCATCGCTACAATCTGCCCTTGAAGGTATTCATGCTTGATTGGGCTGATATGCTCAATTTCGAGGTATTCCTCGGGGGTGAAGTAAGCATGGCTCTTGGTTGCGGTCATAGCCTGGACGTTCACAGCGGTTGCTTTCTAGTGTATGTGAAAGCAATCAGTGGGCTTAGCGGCGACCTTCTTTTCTCAACCTTCTTTTCTCATCGGAAACTGACATCAAAAACTAGTTTGCGCATTGCTGTTATTGCTCCTGATAATTATGTAATCTGCTATGAGCAACTGCCCAGACATGCCTGCTGAAGTTTGATGCAATAGTTTAGTGATTTTCCTCCAACCGTTCTCAGGTAGGCGTTGCTTTATCGAGCAAAGGCGATCGCCACCTTTCCCTGGCCACTAATCTGAACCCGATGCTAATCGGATCGGATCGGCGATTTGCAAACAGCCGATCAGGCCAGGAGAAGCCAGTCGAGTATTGACCGCTAGCCGAAAAAAGTGGTTGAAGCGCGATCGCTCGCTCCAGTCCGGCAGAGTGGCTTGTCGCTGGGCTATGAAGGTTTTCTGAAACCCCGCCAGGGGACTCCCCGTCTGGGAATCCCGGGTGACCACCACACAGCGCTGGCAGGGATTCACACCGCTAAAGCCAACGGAACCAATGTGAAACAGGACCGGTTGGCCCGCTTCAGCAAACAGGGCATCTTCCCAAAAGGCTGGCACTTCACCAATTTCAATGTTGCTGCGAAACCGCCGCCGCACCTCCTCCACCGTCAGCTGCGGATACCAGCTGGCTACAGCCTCTAGCGTGGCCGTACTGATCAGGGTTGGCCCCGGCGAATCCGTGTCGTCGGGGAATCCCGTTTCCTGGTTGCGCTCTAGCTTCACCCCGTAGCCAAAGTAGTCCGACAGCCAGGTCTCTAGGGCTCCCAATTCCTGCCCTAAGTGGAAGCAGCCTCCCCCCTGGGACGGAGCCGAAATGTCTACCGTGGCTGCGGCTAAATCAAAGCGCGATCGCAATCCATGCACCCGCGCCTCCCGCTTACCGTTGACGAAGTTCCCCATGTCATCCACGATGGCCCATTGGCGATCGCCCCGCAGCGCCCCGCTAGGAAGCACTTCAGCCATCTCAACTTCGACCCCATCCAGGGACTTGATGGGATAAAGGGTCAGCCGAGCCACCTGGGGATAGATTGCCATGGGTCCAAATTCAGAGGGTGGATGAGAGATCCCATCGATTGTAACGACGGTAGCGCCACCGATCTCATCGGCGAATGGGCAAGGGGCATCGAACGGTTCATCTGCTGTGACGAACTGTTTCTAAGCGATCGCACCTGGCTCCAACTTCGATACTGTGGGGCAGATTTCATTTTCCGCCGATTGGAGACAAACCATGAGCCAGGTGCTGATCAAGGGTGGCCGGATTATTACCGCCGTTGACGACTACGCGGGGGACATTTTGATCCAGGACGGGCGCATCGAAGCGATCGCCCGCAGCCTGCCGGTGGAGAATGCCGAAGTCCACGACGCCGCTGGGCTGCTGGTATTCCCCGGCGGCATCGACGCCCATGTGCACATGGAAACCCCCATGGGCAACGACATTTACACCTGCGACACCTTTGAAACTGGGACGCGATCGGCGGCCTTTGGCGGCACCACCACAATCATTGATTTTGCCCAGCAATTCCACGACGACAGCCCCAAGGCCGCCCTCGATCGGCGACTGGCAGCGGCGGAACCCCAGTGCTGCGTGGACTACGCCTTCCACGTGATTCTCACGGACGTCAACCCCCAGTCTCTCTCGGAACTGCCGGATCTGATCAACAAAGACGGGGTTTCCAGCTTCAAGATGTACATGGCCTACCC
>PYEQ01000671.1 GCA_003017785.1 filamentous cyanobacterium CCP5
CTTCTACCCCGTCCTCGCGGGGAACCACTTTCAGGGCCGGGGTTTCATCCTGTACCGTTGCCCCCCGTTCGATCGCCAAGCGAAGGTGGGCCAGGACGCAGCGGGAAGTCCGCAGCAGGCCAGATTCTGACTGGTATAGCCCTTCCATACCCTCATCCAGACAAAACTGGGGGAAGCGCTGCTGAATTTCATCCCGATTCAAATGCTCATGGGGTAGCTCAGACTCGTTCAGACTACGCTGCATTCGCTGAAACGTTTCCTGGCTGGGCTGACCAAAATCCAGGCCGCCGGTTTTTACATATAACGACTCCTGAGCTTCGTCCTGGAGGGCAAACCAGAGGGGATAGGCATCCCGCATTAGATTCACATAGCGGGGATTGTCATAGGTGTAGCGAATTACCCGTGAGAACCCGTAGGAGCTGCCATTTTTGTGGTCAATTTCAAACTGCTCCAGCAGCAGCACCCGCTGCCCACGCTTAGCAAGATAGTAGGCGGCGGCACTGCCGACACCCCCGGCCCCAAGAACGATCGCATCAAAATGCTGTGTCATAGCTTGCTCCTGCAAGAAACAAACGAAGAAAAAGAATGGGCGAGACTGGCTCAGGTATCGCTGAGGTCGAAAGGGCAGGTTGCGCTGGCCGATAGGGACAAACGGACAGAAAATTCTGGAGATAAAAGGGGGAAGTTGCAAGGGCAGGGCATACCCTGCCCCCTAGAGAAATCTGGCTACTTGACTGCTACTTGCTCGGGGTCTGCGGCCTCTGATGTTTGAAGTTTCTTCCCTTCAATCACCACCGCATGTTCGTAATGCAGACCTTTGTAGATGCTATAGCACATGATCAGCAGCACCACCGCAAAGGGCAAACCCGCGCTGATGGCAGCCGTTTGCAACGCCGACAGGCCGCCGCCCAGCAGCAGCGTCGAGGCCACTACCCCTTCGAGCACTGCCCAGAAGACCCGCTGCGGTACTGGCGACTCCAGCTTGCCGCCAGAGGCAATGCTGTCCACTACCAGAGAACCGGAATCGGAGGAGGTGACGAAGAAGACCACCACCAGGATGATGCCGACGAAGGAGGTAATGCCGGTTAGGGGAAGCTGCTCCAGCATCACGAACAGGGCCGTCGCCACGTTTTCGGACACCGCGCCGCTGATGATACCGGCGGTGCCTTCGCCAAGTTCCAGACTGAGGGCCGTGCCGCCAAAGGCCGACATCCATAGAAAGGTGAGCGCGGTCGGCAGCAGTAGTACGCCGAGGATGAATTCCCGTACGGTGCGGCCTTTAGAAATACGGGCAATAAAAATACCCACGAACGGCGCCCAGGATACCCACCAGCCCCAGTAGAACACGGTCCAGCCGTTCTGCCAGCCAGCATCGTTAAACGTTTCTGTCCAGAAGCTCATGGTAGGCAGAGTGGCCAGATAGTAGCCGGTGGTTTCCACGAAGGTGTTGAAAAGAAAGACCGTTGGCCCCACCACTACCACAAACGCCAGCAGCACAGCGGCCAAAATCATGTTGAGCTCGCTCAGGCGACGCACTCCGTTACCCAGGCCCGACACTACCGAGGCGGTGGCGAAGCCGGTGATGATCGCAATCAGGCCCACCTGTACTGGCGTGCTAATTTGCAGGCCAAACAAAAAGTTCAAGCCCGCATTCGTCTGCTGGACGCCGAAGCCTAGGGAGGTGGCCAGGCCAAACAGGGTGGAGGCCACTGCCAGAACGTCGATCGCGTTGCCCTGCCAGCCGTAAATCTTTTCTCCCAGCAGCGGGAAGAACACCGAACGGATAGTCAGGGGCAGACCCCAGTTGAAGGTAAAGAAGGCGAGAGAAAGACCCACTAAAGCGTAGATGCCCCAGGCGTGGAGTCCCCAGTGGAAGAAGGTGATTCCCATGGCCTGTCGGGCGGCATCGGCGGTATTGGGCTCGATCGCCCCGATAATCACGGGCGGATCCTGGAAGTGGTAAATCGGCTCTGCGACGCTCCAGAACATCAGGCCGGTGCCCATGCCGGCGCTAATCAGCATGGAAATCCAGGCGAAGGTTGGGAACTCTGGCCTGGCGTTAGGCCCGCCCAAACGCACGTTGCCCAGCTTGGTGAGGGCAATGAAGATCGTAAACAGCAAAAAGAACGTAACGGCCAGAATCATGAACCAGCCCAGCGTCCCCGAAATGAAGGACTGGATGGCCCCAAAGGCTGATTCGGCCGGATCTTGGAAGATCAGCGTAAACAGAACAAACAGCAAAATTAGCCCACCCGAGACCAAAAAGACCTCGGGGTGAAAGTCAAATCCTTTGAGAATGACATTGCGATCGCCAGGGCGGCGGCGAAGATGGCGAGTGGGCGCGTGAGCGGGCATCACAAAGGGATGCTCCTCATGGCCATTGTGCCCTGAATTTGGTGAAACCATACGGATTAACAAGCTCTCAGTACATCAACAAGCGTCCGTAACATCCCCGGCAAACGACTCATTCTTGCGGGTCTAGTCAGCACCTGTCTCACTGGCCCCAGGTAGGGCGTTCTGCTCGATGAGCAGAACTGATACTCTGCGATCGCAATAGTTGGCGATCGCTAACTATTGCTGCCCAGGTGAGCACCTTTTGGAAAACGCAGAAGTCTTGTCAAGGAGTTGAGATACCTTGCAACAAAATTGTTACAGACATTCACGCTCCTTATTTGGCAAGGCTCTCGCGCCAAAAGTCCATGTTGTAAGGGCTGACGCCCCAGTCCATATACACGAATGAAGCTGCCTAAAGCCAGAATTCAGAAAACTCTGATGGCACTGAGAGTAAGATCTCCTGAATGATGAAACTGTTTTGCCCGATACAGT
>PYEQ01000050.1 GCA_003017785.1 filamentous cyanobacterium CCP5
CTACCTGTCGGTGAGTCACTTTGCCCTGGTGCGCTTCGAAGAGGCAGAGCTGATTGCCGACGGGGTCAGCGGCATCGCCTGGTATCCCCTCAGTCGGGTGCCCAAGCTGGCCTTTGATCACAACGAAATTCTCAACTACGGCTACCAGCGCCTGCGCAACAAGCTGGAATACAGCCCGATCGCCTTTGACGTCCTGCCGGAAACCTTCACCCTCAGCGACCTCTACCAGCTCTACGTGACGGTGCTGGGGGAAGGGTTTTCTGACTATTCCAATTTTCGCGCCCGTTTACTCAAGCTGGGCTTTCTAGAAGATACCGGCATCAAGGCGTCCCGCGGAGCCGGACGACCGGCCAGCCTCTATCGCTTCGATGCGGCAGCCTTTGAGCAATTCAAAGATAAACCCATGGTGTTTATTTGATATGAAAATTGCGATCGCCCAGCTCAACCCCACCATTGGCGACCTCTCCAGCAACGCCCAGCAGATTCTCACCGTGGCCAAACAGGCAGCGGCGGCAGGGGCCCAGCTCATGGTCACCACCGAGATGAGCCTCTGCGGCTATCCGCCCCGGGATTTGCTGCTGCTGCCCAGCTTCATTCAGGCCATGCAGGACAGCCTGATGCGGCTGGCTCGCGACTTACCCGCTGATCTGGCAGTGCTGGTGGGGCTGGCCTGCCCCAACCCGGAAGCCAAGCAGCGGGGAGAAAAGCCTTTATTCAACAGCACCGCTCTGCTCTACGGCGGCGAAATCCGGCAGCTCTTTCACAAGCAGTTGTTACCCACCTACGACGTGTTCGAAGAAGACCGCTACTTCGCCGAAGGCCAGGGCACCGACGCCTTTTTGCTGGGGGAAAACGGCATTCAGATTCGGGAGGCTGCTAACGGTCAATCCCTGGAGAATCCGGTGCGCATTGGCGTCACCATCTGCGAAGACCTCTGGAACGACGAAGACTTCTGGGGCGGGCGCAACTATCCCCGCAACCCGATCGCCGATCTGGCGGGGCGGGTGGATCTGGTGGTCAACCTGTCGGCTTCCCCCTACGCGGTCAACAAGCAAACCCTGCGGGAAAACATGCTGGGCCACAGCGCCAACCGCTACCACTGCCCGATCATCTATGCCAACCAGGTGGGGGGCAACGACGATTTGATTTTTGACGGCAGCAGCGTGGCGGTGAATCGGGAGGGAGCGGTAGTGTCCCGGCTCAAGTCCTTTGAAACCGACCTGGAAATCGTCGAATTCGACCCGGAGCAAAAAGACATCCAGGCCGCCTGCTTCTGTCCCCTGCCGGAAAGCGAAGCGGCCCAGATCTGGTCGGCCCTGGTGCTGGGGGTGCAGGACTACGCCCGCAAATGCGGGTTTTCGAAGGCGGTACTGGGCCTCAGCGGCGGCGTGGATTCGGCATTGGTGGCGGCGATCGCCACGGCGGCCCTCGGCCCCGACAACGTGCTGGCGATTCTGATGCCCTCCCCCTACAGCTCGGAGCATTCCGTCAAAGACGCCCGCATGCTCTGCCAGAACCTGGGGATTACCTACGAAATCCTCAAAATTGGCGACATCATGGGGGACTACGACCACGTCCTCGACCCGCTGTTTGCCGGTACGGAGTTTGGGGTGGCCGAGGAAAACGTCCAGTCCCGGATTCGCGGCAACTTACTGATGGCGGTTTCCAATAAGTTTGGCCACCTGCTGCTCTCCACCGGCAACAAATCGGAAATGGCCGTGGGCTACTGCACCCTCTACGGCGATATGAACGGCGGTCTGGCGGTGATTGCCGATCTGCCCAAGACCTGGGTTTACAAGCTCTGCCAGTGGCTAAACGGCCAGGAAAGCTCCCACGTTCACCCCGGCCTGCCACTGGAGACAATTCCCCATAGCATTCTCACTAAAGCCCCCGGCGCGGAACTCAAGCCCGGTCAGGTGGATCAGGACTCCCTGCCCGCCTACGAGGTGCTGGATGACATTCTGGAGCGGCTGCTGCAAAAGCAGGAATCTATCGCGGAGATCATCGCGGCGGGCCACGACAGGGCGATCGTTGAGAAGGTGGTGCGGCTGGTGTCGCGGGCGGAGTTCAAGCGGCGACAGGCTCCCCCGGTGCTAAAGGTCACCGATCGCGCGTTTGGGATCGGCTGGCGGATGCCGATCGCCGGCATGGATTCGTAGAAATGGGGATAGGGTGACCGGCCCCCTGGGTGGACGCACGGCGTACGCTCCCATGAATGATGCCCTAACTCTGCTGATGCAGTCTTTGCCCATAGAACTGGCGGAGGGCATCCTGATAGCGCTGCACCAGGGGCTGCAAGCTGTAGACATGCTGACTTTGAGACTGAGTCGCAGCCTGCACCTCAGCTGTCAGCCCTGCTTCGTCGAGCCCCAGTAGCGCACCTGCTTTCAGAACCCGGCGGCCATTCACCCACAGATCTGTGACGAAGTGTTGGCTGGCCCGATTTAGCACCAGCTCCGGCGCAGGGCAAACCTCCGGCACGACATCTGGGGTCATGGCTCCGTAGTCCAATACGGCGATATCGGCAGCCTGTCCCACCTGTAGCCCACCCACATCTGCCCGGTGAGTGACGGCCCAGGCTCCATGGCGGTGAGCTTCCAGCATCTCCATGGGGGTCAGAGGGTAAAGATCGGCCTGGGCGTGGAGATGGTAGTTGAGCCGCAATTCTTCAAAGAAATCTTCGCTGCCGTGGAGAGATAACCCGTCCAGACCAAAGGCAACCGCCAGCCCTGCCGCCCGCATTTTCTGGTAGGGGGGAATGCCCGATCGCAGCCGCAGGTTTGAGCTGGTATTCACCGCTACAACCACGCCCCGCTCTGCCAGCAGTTCTTGCTCATCGGGGCGCAGCCAGACGCCGTGGGCTACGGTCAATAGGGGGGAAAGAAAGCCAATGTCGTCCAGGTAGCGCACTAGCCCCTGGGGATAGTGGGCATCGGCCCATTCTCGCTGGCGCTTGGACTCTAATAGGTGGGTATGAATCGGACGCCCCGTGTCGGCGGAGGCAGCGGCAATCGCCTCCAGCAGCTGATTCGAGCACCACTGGGGCCCTCGCGGACAGTACTGAAAGTCAATCAAGTCCCCTGCAAAGGCAGCGGCCAGTTGGTTGGCCCGCTCTACCTGGGCCTGGGGAGAAAGGGTCGTGGGATCCCAGAGTTGAGAAACCTGGTGGCGATCGCCCTCCGGCAGCAGCGCCAGCAGCTTTTGAGAGTCCCCATAGGCAAGGGCGTTGCGATCGCTCATGGGCACGGCAAAGGCCAGCCGTAGGCCCACATCCCTCGCCGCTTGGCAAACGGCTGCGGTTTCTGCCCATAAATCGCCCCCGCTGGGGTTGTGACAGTGAACCACCGATCCGACGCCGCTGTGGGCTAGCTTGGCCAGGGCTAGCGCCGTCTGGCTGTACACCGATATCGGCGGTTTCTGCTTGAGGGCCGGCAGCCACAGCTCCAGGGATTGATCCAGGGCTCCAAACGTGAAGGGAGCCAGGCCCCGACCATGGTCGTGGGCGTTGACCAGGGCGGGTAGGGCCAGACGAGCGGTCTGCCCCCGCAACGCTGGGGTGATGGAGGTGATCTGACCAGCAGCGATAGCGATCGTCACAGGGCCAGACGTCTGCCCCATTGCCGGACAGGAAAGGGCATGATCAACGCGAATTTGGTGGGTCGAAACCGCTGTGGCCATTTTCCCAATGCTTAGCTAACCGATAGCTGGCGTTCTTCTAAGGGCGGCAGATACTGACCATCGAAGACATCTTCTGGCTTAGGCACAGTACCTAGCTCAAAGCCCTGTACCACCTGGTCGATGGTCTGCTTGAAGCGAGACTCATCCACCGCACCAAAACCGTTGGCTTCGACCTCTGGAGAAACAAACAGGGTATCGATGGCAATTTGCAGCCGCTCCCGTTCGGCGGGAATTTCATAGAGATCGTCAAACTGGGCCATGATTTCGACAGCCTCGTCTGGGCTGCTGAGGGTGTCCTGCAAGCCCTTGGTGAGCGCCCGCAAGAAGCCTTTAACCTGTTCGGGGTGCTCGTCTACAAACGCGGCGGGGACGATCACGGCATTGCCATAGAGGTTTAAGCCATAGTCGCCAAAGCGATGAATATGGAGCTTATCAGGGGGATAGCCCTCCTGCTTCAGGTTGGGCAGGGCCGAAATGGTGTAAGGGGCGATCGCGTCAATTTCTTGAGTCAACAGCAGGGTTTGCTGAAGTTTCGATTCGATCGCGGGCATTTCTACCTTGGCTAAATCAAAGCCCACGGTTTGAGCGAACAGGGGCATCAGCCGACGGGTGGCGCTACCGGCCGGAATACCCAGCTTTTTACCTTCTAGCTTGGCGGGATCATCGATGCCGGTGTCCGCCAGGGACATGACGCACATCGGCGACTGGTTGTAGTAAATCGCCACGGCCTTCACCGGCGTATCAGGATTGGTGACATTAAACTCCATCAGGCTGTTGATGTCCCCAAAGCCCATGTCAAAGGCTCCGGAAGCCACCTTAGAAATCGCGTCGGCAGACCCAGAACCGCGCTCGAAGGTCACGTCGAGTCCTTCGGCCTCGAAATACCCCTTTTCAATCGCCACTCCAACGGGCGCGTGAACGCCCTGCACTGCCCAGTCTAGGGTGAAGCGAATGGGAGTGAGCTCTGAGGCAGCGGGAGCAGTCTCAGAGGTACCTTCGGCCACGGGCTCCGTGGGAGCTTCGGCGGTAGAACAGGCTTTGAGCAATAGAGTTGCCCCAAAGGTAGCGGATCCACGGACTAGAAACTTACGACGGCTGTAGCGACCAGACATAGACATTCCTCCTAAGGGACTGAAAGCTAAACGCCTCCAAAATCAACCTATTCGACAAATCATATATGATATATGTAAACTCTGGTAACGAGAAAATCTGTAGTCAGAGCTACGATGCCAGGAACTTTCTCTGATCACAGGTTCATGACAAAGCCTTAGGCCAAATCGGCCCAAGGCTTTACGTAAAGAGAACTTGCTGACTCAGTCGGGATGGCCCACAGCAGCCCGTCGCTTAAGACTATTGACCAGCGATCGCCTGCTTCAGAGCTTCAATTCCAGCCATACCTACTTCGACATCCTGTTCGCCAGTGCCAGACCCCACTCCGATCGCCCCGACAATCTGGCCGCCAATGGTGATTGGGATTCCCCCCTTGAGGTTGGTCAATTTTCCGTCAGTTACCAGAGCCAGCTTGGTTTCGACCTCTGCCGACACGCCCCCGGTGGGTACCCGACTAGAGGCCGCCGTCACCGCCTTTTGAGTTGCCGAAATCTGGCTCAGCACTTTGGCCCCGTCCATGCGAATGAAGGCCAGCAGGTTGCCACCGGTATCCACCACGGCAATGCACTGGGGCACGTTCATGACTTCGGCTTTGGCGATCGCTCCCTGGAGGACGATCAGGGCAGCGGCGTGGGTGAGTTCTTGGGTTTGACGGAGGTACATGGGGGTGAGGAGTGAGGGGTAAGGGGTGTATAGCCTAACGGCATTCAAGAAAGGCTTAGCCGCCTGGAGGGCTTGGGTAGTGGGAGATGGCGGGATAAGGCGAGGTATTTCCGCCTCATCCCGTCACCACCTCACCAGTCTTAGTCGTCTACTGCCACGATCGCGGCGACTAAATTGCTGCCGGGAGCGCCCTGATGTTCATTACCGGCTGAGGCTAGCAGCATGGGGTCGCCGGTGACGCTGGCAACGACGGCGTTGGCGACCGCTTTGGCGACGATGCCGGCATAGCCAGAGAGGAAGTCGCTGTGGATGGTGTGGCGGCGATCGCGCACGGAGGTAACCGCATCGGCCCCGCAGTTGACAAAAACCTGAGTGATTCGCTGCTGCTGTTCGGGCGTTAGCGGTCCTGATGCCTCCAACCCTGCCGCCTTGAGGGCAGAGTAGATACCGACCGTGTCGAGCTGATCAGCCATGACGCCATGACCCACCCGATAGGGACTCACCGAGCGGGTTGAGTTGCCCATCACCAGCACCCGACAGGCGGACTGTTCGCCCCCGGCAGAGACGGAGCCACGCTGGGTGTAGAGGCGGCGATCGCGGTTGATTACCCCATCCTCCAGTTCAGTTAGGGCAATTTCCTCTAGGGCTACGGCGATTCCCAGGGCGGAAGCTCCCTTAGACATAGAGCTGGCCTGGCCTAAATTCGTGCTCACCACTGACTGGCTGCGCTGGGCGGCGTCTTCGAGTCTAGCGGGAGTCATGGCGGGGCATTTGACCTCGACACAGTGGACGTCATCCAGGCTGTCGATACCCGCATCGGCGATCGCCTCCCGTACGGCCTCAGCCACCAGCTTGACCTGGGTGAGGGTGCCATATTCTTCCGGAGCCAGCACCCGAGTATTGGCTGCCCCCACGGTCAACCGGGGAGAACCCACGGGTTCTGCATTGGCCACAACCGAACGGGTAAACACCGTGTAGTGGGGACTCATCAGGCCGCCGCAGAGGCCGATCATCATCATCGGAATTCTGTCGAACACCGCCTGGGGAGTAATGCCCAGGTACTCCGCCAGCAGCAGCTGCATACACAGGGAGGCATAGCCGCGAGCGTAGCCGGTACCTTCGGTTTGAGCGATAATGCCCACAATTTCTTCGGCCTTGATTTTGCCTGATTCCAGCAGTTCTCTAAGGCTGCTCACATCCTCAGGGGCTGCCATCGGCAGCCGAAATACTCCGGTATCTACCCAGTCTTGAGTCATTCAAACAACCATCCTAAACACCTAAACAGTCTTGAGTACGCTGCGGGCTGCCTCCAGGGTGGAGTGGAGATGGGCCAGCGCTAGCGCAATGGCCTGATCGACATCCTGCTCCCGGTAAGCCGCCAACAGCTGCCGATGCTCCTGCTCTGAAGACGCCCGCTGGGCTTGATTCTGAGCAAATGAGAGATTGATATAGATCGTGGCGATGTCTGACAGCCGCTCCATCACCTGCTGCAAATGCTGGTTGGGCTGGGTGCCGTAGAGCTGGGTGTGAAACTCGCGGTTGAGCTGAATCCATCGGGTCTGATCGGCTTCTGTCTCCATTTGCGCGAGAATGACCTCGGCCTGATCGAGCTGCTGAGGGGTGTGGTGCTGCACTCCCCGCCGCACACTCACCGGCAGCAGCGCCATGCGCACTTCAAAGAGTTCTTCGAGCTCGGCCAGGGTAGGGGTATGCACCACCGCCCCGCGAAAGGCGTCCAGGTCTACGAGCCCCTGGCTGTTGAGTTCCCACAGGGCCTCACGAATGGGGGTGACACTCACTTGGAGAATATCTGCCAGTTCTGCCTGCACCAGTCGGGTTCCCGGCGGCAGTTCGCCCGAGAGGATGGCCCGCCGCAGATATTCGACGACGTTGGCCTGGGTGGTGCGGGAAAGTCCTTTAGCCCCGGATAGGTTTAGCTTGGCAGTCACGGTATGGTTTGACTCCTGGGCGAATAATGGCTAACGGGCGGCGGCTCAGCCGCTTTATATCATATATGATCCCCAATCAGGCAATGCTCACTTCAAGCGGAGGCAATGGTGCGTGGATTTTTGATAGTCATTTTAGGTTCCCTCTGTCTGGCGTCCCAGAACGTGCTGTTGCGGGTAATTTTCTCAGAAAGCTCAATTCTGGGACAGTTTGAGTGGGGCGGGCTGATTCCGGCGACGGCGGCCAATTCCCTGCTGATTTTGCAAATGCGATCGCTGCTGATTCTTCCGGCAATGGCGCTGCTGGCCTTCCGGCTCTATCCGGCCACAGGGGAGGTTCTGGACCAACTGCGGCAGAAAGAAAATCGCCCCCTGCTGGGCTATGCTCTGGCGGGTAGTAGCCTGCTATTTGTGGCCCTGGTGCTGCTGTTTACAGCGATCGCCAGCATTCCGGCGGGGGTGGCGACGGTACTGTTTTTCATTCATCCAGCCTTTACCGGACTGCTGTCCTGGAAGGTATTTGGCAGTCGCCCGTCAGTCCTGCGGGGCATCGTCACGGTGGGGGTGCTGGTAGGCAGCGTGCTGGTGGTGCCCCAGATCGGCAGCCCCACCGGTAACGTACCGCTGGGAGTATCCGCGGCTCTGGGGGCGAGCATTGCCTATTCTCTCCAGGGCATTCTGGCGCAGCTGTGCTTTGGGCAGATTCATCCGGTGCCCTACACCCTGGTGAATTTTGGGGTAATGGCGCTGCTGTCTACCCTGTTTCTACCCCTGGTGAATTTTCAGGTGCCCGCAGGAGTGTGGCCCTGGCTATGGGGCATCAGCATCGCGGCGGCGGTGCTGACCCTGCTGGGGCAGCTGTTTTACAACATTGGCATTCACATGGTGCGGGCAGCGTCCATGGCGATCGTGGCGGTGAGCAACCCGGTGTTTACGGTGGTGATTGCCTGGATACTGCTGCAAGAAAGCCTTCAGAGTCGTCAGCTAGCGGGGGTGGTGCTGGTGGTGGTGAGCATTATCGCCCTGGGCTGGGATAGGCAGCAGAGCGTTGAAGATCAAGGCTCATAGCCGGGTTCTCTTCGACTCCGCTCAGAGAACGAGATTGCGGCTCCGCTCAGAGAACGAGATTGCGGCTCCGCTCAGAGAACGAGATTGCGACTCCGCTCAGAGAACGAGATTGCGACTCCGCTCAGAGAACGAGATTGCGACTCCGCTCAGAGAACGAGATTGCGGCTCCGCTCAGAGAACGGGCTCTATTCAAAAGACAAGACTTCGAGAAACTACTGGGTCAGGGCTAGCCCCTGCTGGCAGAGGGGACATACACCGGGGGCGACAGCGTCCATACCTTCCAGGGCAAACAGCACTTCCACCGGGCAGGACAGGTCCACTTCAAACAACCCTTTCGTGGCAATCAGTCCTACCCCGATCGCTTCAGCCTCCAATTCTTTGACAATGCGAATGAGCTGCTTGGCGGTGCCCCCGGTGGTGGTAATGTCATCGACAATCAGCACTCGCTGACCTGGCTGGAAGCTAAAGCCATCGATTAGGTGATAGACCTGGTCGCTCTGGCGGGCGATCGCCGCCTTCGCCCCAAACCGCTTAGCCACTTCAAAGGCCAGAATGCTGCCCGCCTCGTTAGCTCCCAACACGTAGTCCACCGGGCTGCTGAACCGTTCTGCCAGGGCATCAAACATAAACTCAGCCTGCTGCGGCGCTTCCAGCAGCTTGATGCAGCGAAAAAAGCGGCTGCTGTGGAGACCGCTGGCCAGCTGAAAATGCCCCGTTTGCAGGGCACCTGTGGTAGCAACCAGGTCTTGAAAGCGGGATTCGAGGTCGAGTGGGAAACGGGAGGCCATGGCCCTAGCGCTGTTGCTTGGCAGAGCTAGCCTATCACGGTGGCATTTACGAATAATGCCGCTTCAAGTCGTTTGGAAGAACATGGTTTAATATCGGTGAGTCGATACAGTGACAGAGCCCCAAAAATGCTGGATATCCGGCCCTTGGTGAAGACGACCCGACGTGCTCCTGGCACGGATTTCAAGCACCATCTCCAGGGCTGTCTGCGTCATCGTCTGGCTCCCTACTGGCTGATCGGCTCTGTCAGCCTGGGAGGAACCCTAATTAACGCGCCGCTGGTGCTTTCTGCTGGCACCGGCCTGGTGGTGCATCAGCAGCTCAGTCAGCTGTCTCCCCAGCAGTGGCAGGCGCTGGCCAGCCGCCTTCAACGCCGCTGGCGCGGACCTGGTTCCCGTACCCGAGTCTGGCTGCTGAGCGCCGCCGCTGTCATGCTTACCTATGGCACAACTGCCCTCTGGAGCGAAACCCATGGGATCTGGCTGTCGTTGATTTTGGGTGGACAGACCCTGCTGGCGATCGCCTTAGTTAGCCTGCTGCTGCGTCCCCAGCCTGCCGTTCGTTCGACTCCAGCCACACCCAAGCTGGCGGCTACCCCCTTCGAAGCTGCTCTAAACCAGCTGGTCCATAGCGACCCCCTGACTCGGCTGATGGGCGTTCGCCAAATCATTCGCCAGGCTCTGCCCCAGGGCGATCGCGAATATCTGCCAGGGCAGACGATACGGGCACATCTCACCGACTGCCTGCACCTAATGCTGGCCCAGGAACAAGAACCCATGGTCCGCACGGCCATTCGCGAAGGGTTAGAACTCCTGCGGAAAAAGCCTCAGCTCACGGCCGGAGCCCCCACCCTCCAGACTCCCCTGCGGCGAGCCCAGCCAGGCTCTGAGCCCGTCCGCGCCCGCCGAGTCGTCGAGTATGTTGAGCCGTGAAATCTGAATTTTTTTGGCGCAGCCCTGACTAAAAGCCACCTCAGCAGAGAACATAAACAGGGGATTTCGGTAGTGCCTGCCCCTTGTTTTCCTGTCCCATTGAGGTTCTGAGCTGAGTATGGATCGCTTTACCGTCGCGGTAATTTCGAAAACGGCTAACCCCCAACAGACCATGTATGCCGCTATGCATCAGGACTATGCCGAGGGGTTTGTAGCCCATGATCGAGAGGCTTGGCCCAGCGAAGAACGCTGTGGAGAGCTGATTATCAAAAACCTGCTTAAGGGTGGGCGCGGTCATTATGGCCCCCTAGAGCATCCCCAAATGGTGCTCAATATCGGCTGGTTTCCCCACTCGACCATGCAGCAGATTCGCACCCATCGGGTGGGGGTCAGCTTCGACGTGCAGAGTTTTCGTTATACCGGCCAGCGCATTCTCGACGTGGTGGATGGCAAGCGGGAAGTGGAAGAAGTCTTTTATCTGCGGCCCCTGGGCAGCTACGCCGATCGCCAGGGCAAAAAATATGAGTACACTGCCGAGCAGCGCCACCAGGACATCGAATGGTGCCTAGAGGCTAGCCGCCGCTATGCCCAAAAAATTGAGCAGGGATTTGCAGAAGAACACGCCCGAGGGCTGATTCCCTTTGACATTCGCCAGCACTGGGTAATGTCAGCCAATGTGCGATCGCTGATGCACTTACTTGATCTACGCTGGAAAGCTGACGCCCAGTTAGAAGCTCAAAAAATGTGCGAATGCATCTGGCCCCACTTCAAGGAATGGGTGCCCGCTGTGGCCGCCTGGTATGAAGAAAACCGCCTCAAAAAAGCTCGTTTAGCCCCGTGATTATCGGCTTCTCCCTGAGGACGTCACGATCGGCTAAATCAGCCTATTCGTTCTGGAGAAGACCAGCCTTGTGCTTAAAACTTGGTAATATTACGAGTCTATGTCAAGATGTTACTAGAGAAATTTAGGTAATCTTGTCTAGTTTCTTGGCTGCAATCAGTTGTAACTGCGTAGTTTTCACAAAGTTAATTGCAGCGCCGACATTCAACACCTTTATGATTCAGCGGCAAAAGTACAAAGCACTGAGCCGCGGCCAAGTTTTCAGCATTAGCGTATTTGTAACGCTAGCCCTGATGGGCATTGCTAACTTTGACGTGACCCAACAGCAGACCTCTGTTCAAGCCAGTGGTTTGCAGAGTATTTCTGGTTTATTTGAAGACTCACCCGATAGTCGCTCATTTCAACTGAGCGGTTTAGAAGGTAGAGACGTAGCTGACACGGCCAAAGCTTTGCAGCTATCGCAGCTTAATTATCAGCAGCTGATCGGTACACAAGAGCGCAAGCCCGTTGGGAAGCTAGGAAGCTATCGGCCTGCGGCCTACAGCCAACCTTAAAATAGCGACTAAGCCCAAGGATTTATGTTTGGCATTTCCAAAGGTAAACCTGCTTGAGCACCTAGCCGCGATCGCCCCATCGCAACCGGAGGCAGCCTGTCTTCGGTCGGTGGGGCGTTTGACTGGCTGGGAAAACGGCACTGGAAAAAGTCCCCAGAAAGGGGGCCATAGGATCGAACATATATCGCTACAGTGAAGCAGATATGACCTATTCAGCCTCTAAATGACCGAAGCCTTTGACATCGATGTGGCCATGCAGCGAGTGCGCGAGGCCGTTCAGCCGTTTCGCCCAGCGGCGATGTTTGAGCTGGCCGAGGCGGGGGTTGACTCTCTGTTTGAGCAGCTGGTTGCCTGCATCATCTCCATTCGCACCTATGACGAGGTCAGCGTCCCCGTAGCCAAGCAGCTGTTTGAGCGAGCCCGGACTCCAGCAGAGATGCAGGCCCTCACCCCGGCAGAAACTTTGGCGTGCATTCGCCAAAGCACGTTCGCCGATCGCAAGGCCGATCAAATTCATCGAATCGCCGCTCAGATCCAAACCGACTACGGCGGGGATCTCCCCCCTGATCCCAAAATTCTCATGGGCTTCAGCGGCGTGGGGCCTAAATGTGCCCATCTGGCCCTGGGGGTCGCCCTCGGCTACCCCTGCATCAGCGTTGATATCCATGTTCACCGGGTGACCAATCGCTGGGGCTATGTCAACACCAAGTCTCCAGAGAAAACCATGCAGGCCCTCGAAGCCAAGCTGCCAAAGCAACACTGGGTAGAAATCAACCGGCTGCTGGTGCCTTTTGGCAAGCATATCTGCCGGGGAACGGCCCCCCGCTGTGGGGACTGCCCCCTGGCAGCCATGTGCCCTAGTGCGGGTACTTTTCGGTAGGAGAGTAAAAGTGGCCCGAAACCCAATATATTGAGCCACAGGCCGTAATGATTTCTGCGCAGCAGCACTCACACCACCGACTCAATCACCAGGACGTTAGCCAACCGCTCTATGGATACATCCCGTCAATTTCATCGCTCGGCCCTCGAATCCATGCTCCAAGCCGGTCAGAAGACTCCCGCCTGGGCGATCGAACAAAGTGAGGATCTGTATCGGATTCAGGGCTGGGGAGACCCCTACTTTTCGATCAATGCAGTCGGCCATGTCACCGTGTCTCCCAAGGGCGATCGGGGGGGATCCCTCGACCTCTATGACCTGGTGGAGGCTCTGAAGCTCCGCAATGTCGAGCTGCCCATGCTAATTCGGTTTTCAGATATTCTCGAAGATCGGCTCGAACGCTTAGTGGCCTGTTTCGCTAAGGCGATCGCCCGCTACAAGTACGACGGCGGCTATCAGGGGGTATTTCCAGTCAAGTGTAATCAGCAGCGCCACCTGATCGAAGACCTGGTGCGTTTTGGTCGTCCCCATCAGTTTGGGCTGGAGGCCGGGTCGAAAGCGGAGCTACTGGTGGCCCTGTCGGCCCTCGACACCCCTGGAGCCCTGCTGATTTGCAACGGCTACAAAGACCAGGAATATGTTGAAACCGCGATGCTGGGCCAGCGCCTAGGACTGGTACCAATCATCGTGCTAGAACAGCTCGATGAGGTCGATCTGGTCGTGAATGCCAGTCGCCGCCTCAACATGCAGCCAATATTGGGCGTACGGGCTAAGCTCAACACCCAGGGCATGGGCCGCTGGGGCAAGTCAGCCGGCGATCGGGCCAAGTTTGGCCTGAGCATTCCTGAAATTTTGTCGGTCATCGAGCGTCTACGGCAAGAAAACATGCTGGACTGCCTCCAGCTGCTCCACTTTCACATTGGCTCACAGATTCCCTCCATTGGCGTGATCAAAGACGCCCTGCGAGAAGCCAGCCAAATCTACGGGGAAATGGCTACCCTCGGGGCCAACATGCAGTATCTGGACGTGGGCGGCGGCCTCGGAGTCGACTACGACGGCTCCAAAACGAATTTTTACGCCTCCAAGAACTACACCATCCAGAACTACGCCAACGACGTGGTAGCCGAAATCAAGGAAGCCTGTAGCCGCCGCAATTTGCCGGTCCCCACTTTGGTGAGTGAAAGCGGACGGGCGATCGCCTCCCACCAGTCGGTCCTGGTGTTTGATGTGCTGGGCAGCAGCGACGTTCCCACCGAGCTAGACATCGAGCCTCCCCAGGAAGACGCACACATGATTTTGCGGGAGTTCTACGAAACCTACCAGGGTATTAGCCTGAAAACCTACCAGGAAGCCTACAACGATGCGATTCAATTCAAAGACGAAGCGGCTAGCCTGTTTGGCTTTGGCTATCTGAGCCTGACGGAGCGGGCCCAAGTTGAGCGGCTATTCTGGGCCTGCTGCCGTAAAATTCAGACCCTGGTGCAGCAAGAAGACTACGTTCCTGACGATTTAGAAGATCTAGAGACCATCATGGCCTCCATCTAC
>PYEQ01000672.1 GCA_003017785.1 filamentous cyanobacterium CCP5
GCTCTATTCAGTTCGACGAAGGCCCTGTCGAAACCAGTCAGTCGGTTCTGTGGATCCAGGCTGAAACCGACTTTGCTGACGTGCGCAGCGCTCCCTTTACCGGGCGGTTGACGCCGGAGCGGTACCGGGCGATGGACTGGCGATCGCGCTTTGACGCCGATCTGCTGGGGTTTGCCGGTACCTTCACCTGGGCAGAAGATCCGCCCACCTGCACCTGGCACCACCGCCTGGCCCTCACCCCGCGCCAGTGGCCTGACACCAGCCGTTACGAATGGTTGAATGCTGACAACTTCTTAGAACACGGCACCTGTGAGGACGACGAGGGCGATTCGCGAAGCAATCCGTCCCGGAATCGCCACCCCTTTGTAGAGCATTGGCATCGTCTGCACTCCGGCCCCGCACAGGTGTGGCGTCTGGATCGGGTCGAACAGCAGGGGCAGGCCCTCAGGGTGGACAACTGGGCCGTCGTGGTACACCAGTGGAACAATTCCCCAATAGCTGACCCCCCAGGTGAGGACACCTGGCGTGCGTTCTCTGCTACCGCCTGGGAGTATCGAAAGGGCAGCTGGGAGATTCTGTTTGGCACGGAAGCCAGCTTGGGCACCCCACCGCAATGGACACCGCTGGATCTAGATGATCCGCTCTGCCCGTGGCGGCTGGAGCGATCGACCCCAGCTTTTCATGGCCCAGAGCTTAACTAAGTGTTGAGCCTAGGCATCTAGCAAACTCTCGGTGATAAGGTAAAGCCTTACGTGCTCAAGCTATCTCTGTGGAGAGGTACTGTCAGCATTCAGCACATAGGTGGCGCGATGAGTCCCAAAGTTCTGCCTGGCCAAAGCTACCCGCTGGGGGCCACTGTTTATGCGGTGGGGGTAAATTTTTGCCTCTACTCCAAACACGCCACCGGCATCGATCTGCTGCTGTTTCAGGCCGACGACCTGGCCCAGCCCAGCCGCGTCATCACCCTCGACCCGCAGTGGAACCGCACGTTTTACTACTGGCACCTGTTTGTGCCCGGCCTCAAGAGCGGGCAAATCTATGCCTACCGCGTCCACGGTCCCTTTGACCCGGCCCACGGCCACCGCTTTGACGCTACCAAGGTGCTGCTTGACCCCTACGCCCGTGCCATTGTGGGCGACGATACCTACGATCGCGCTGCTGCCATTGGTTTGGGCGACAACTGCGCCCCCGCCCTTAAGGGAGTAGTGGTCGATACCCGCAACTACGACTGGCAGGGCGATCGCCCCCTGCACATCCCCTACGCCAGCAGCGTCATCTACGAAATGCACGTGGGCGGCTTTACTCGCCACGCCTCCTCGGGGCTGCCCGACGAGCAGCGGGGCACCTACGCGGGGCTGATCGAAAAAATCCCTTACCTGCAAGAGCTGGGCGTCACCGCCGTGGAGCTGCTGCCGATTCACCAGTTCGACACCCAGGACGCCATGCCCGGCCTGGAGAACTACTGGGGCTACAGCACCCTGGCCGTTTTTGCTCCCCACCGGGGCTACAGCTCGCGCAAAGACCCCCTTGGCCCCGTTAACGAGTTTCGCGATCTGGTCAAGGCGCTGCACCGGGCCGGCATCGAGGTGATTCTCGATGTGGTGTTTAACCACTCAGCGGAGGGCAACCACGAAGGCCCCACCCTGAGCTTTAAGGGCATCGACAACAAAACCTACTACATGCTCGAAGACAACCCGATCTACTACTCCAACTACAGCGGCTGCGGCAACACCCTCTCGCCCAACCACGCCGTTGTGGGGCGCATGATTCTCGACAGCCTGCGCTACTGGGTGTCGGAGATGCACGTGGATGGCTTTCGCTTTGACCTGGCCTCGGTGATGTCGCGCGATGTGATGGGCATTCCGCTGGAAGACCCGCCGATTCTGTGGAATATCGAGTCGGAGCCGATTTTGGCGGGTACCAAAATCATCGCCGAAGCCTGGGATGCGGCGGGGCTGTACCAGGTGGGCAGCTTTATCGGCGATCGCTTTTCCGAGTGGAATGGCCCCTACCGCGACCACGTGCGCCAGTTTGTTAAAGGCGATAGCGGCTGCGTGCCTGACCTGGCCTCGCGCATTTTGGGCAGCCCCGACATTTACCAAAAGCCTAACCGCGAGCCCAACCGCAGCATTCACTTTGTCACCTGCCACGACGGCTTTACCCTCAACGACCTGGTCTCGTACAACCAGAAGTACAACCAGGCCAACGGCGAGCACAACCGCGACGGCACCGACGCCAACTACAGCTGGAACTGCGGCGTAGAGGGGCTGTCTGCCCCGCCGGAGGTCGAGCAGCTGCGCCAGCGGCAGACCAAAAACTTTCTCACGCTGCTGTTCATGGCCCAGGGCACCCCCATGCTGCTGATGGGCGACGAGGTGCGCCGCACCCAGCGCGGCAACAACAACGCCTACTGCCAGGACAACGAGATCAGCTGGTTCAACTGGGACGCGGTGGAGAAAGAACAGCCCCTGCTGCGCTTTACCCGAGGGCTCATCCACTTCATTCAAAACCTGAAGGTGTTTCAGCTAGAGCACCTGCTGCGGGTAACCACCACCTGGCACTACGAACCCCACATTGTCTGGCAAGGCACTAGCCTCGGTCAGACCGACTGGTCGGAGAACTCCCACACGCTAGCGTTTACCCTGCGCTATCCCGATGCCAAAGAGCAGCTGCACGTCATGCTCAACGCCTACTGGGAGCCGCTGATGTTTGAGCTGCCGGGGCTGGGGCCTCACGACTGCTGGCACCGCATTGTCGATACGTCGGTGGCCCCGCCCCGCGATTTTTGCTATCCACAAGAGGCTCCGGTGTTTGAGAGC
>PYEQ01000673.1 GCA_003017785.1 filamentous cyanobacterium CCP5
GAGTGCAACAGATTCACGATAAAAACCACCATGGTCTCGCATGGCACCTCTTTAGATTCTCTTTAGAAATCAGCTCTAAAAGATGCTGGTTGAGAGCGAGTCGTTTGTTTGAACGTTCTCAACCGCTTAAAATATTTCAATCTGCTCCTTGAGCGCAATATTGCTGCTCCAAAAATTTTGGTATCCTCAGCATCGCGTAGACCCAGATCTCGAAGGGCTACTGCGGTTACTTCAAAGTTATTGGTTAGCCAGGGTGCGATCGCTGGTGACAAATGGGCCTCAATCCAGATGGTCGTCATGCCAGCAATACAGAATGATTCAGTTTGCGGGCCGCATAAGCCAGCGATGCTTGTATGTCTTCCATTTCTAGATCGGGCAGATCCTTCTAGAATTTCGTCCGTAGCTCATTGTCAGGGTCACAGGTTGAATAGACCTTCGGTTACCACCGTAAGACTAAAACCTCTTCTCGAATCTGCTGCTGGGTAGTAGTGGCGATGCGGGTGCGAAATAAATCCAGACTGACAACCGTGTAGCCCAAAGATTCTGCAATTTCTCCCAGTAATTCGCCGGTACGAATCATCACCTGCAGATAGGAAGCCTGGTCGCCCACCACGTAGCCCAGCATTGCCCCCGGTTTCAAAAACGGTCTGAGGGAAGCAAAATGGCGAGCCATACCGCCGAAGTAGAGCTTGGTGGCGCGGCCATAGAGTTTTTCAAAGCCGGAGGTCTTACCTAGCTCAATGCGGCGGGTTTCAATTTCCTGGGCGATCGCCTGCACTCTAGCATTGTCTGCCACCCACTGGTCGTCGGTGTCTGCCTTGTAGACATTACGGGTGTTTGATCGCAGCAGTCCCTGTTTCAACGCTCGCAGGTCTTTGCGGTTATGGATAAACCCCAGCAGCACAGTTTCTAGGCGAGTGGTGCGGGTGTAGTCCTTTTCGTTGGGATAGGGGGGCGACGTAAACACCCCATCTAGAGATTGCGGTGTCAATAGCTGCTGCACGTCGCGGGCATCAGCATGGTGCACCGTAGCCGTCCCTGCCGTAGCAGGAGCACTGGCGATGTCAGCGGCCATCTGCGTCACTGCCTGCAGCCAGCGTTGCAGCACCGGGGCATCTGGCCGTTTCTTGCGCCGCACGCCCACTTCCGGGCCGAAGTGCAGATTGCTGCATTGGGCAACGATCGCTTTGGCAAAGGCCACTTGCTGATGCCGCTGGTAGGGGCTGGGCTGGGTCGCGATTTCTTCCGCTAGCCACAGGGCTTTGTGCAACGGCAGCGGATCGATAGAGTTTTTCAGCAGCAGTTTGTGGGTATCTTCCGGCAGGGTCCGCAGAGTCGTCGGATTTTGAAATTCTGGTTGCTTGGTGAGGCGGGTGGCGATCGCCTCAGCGTGATCCACTAATCCCTTTGCATCAACGGACCAGGCGGTTTTGACCGAACTGGCCAGGTAGGCCATAGGGTTAGCTTCAATTCCCACTCCGTTTAGATTCTGCAGCTTGGCTTCTAGAACCGTTGTTCCTGTCCCACAAAACGGATCGAGGAGGGTGGCTCCCACGCCCAGATCAAATCTTTGAATATAATCCTGTACCAGATGGGGCGGGAAAGACAGCACAAACCGATACCAGGAATGAAATGCCTGATCCGTCTCCCGTAGCTTGTTCGCAACACCGTTGCCAGATGGAGGGGTTGAAGCGATCGAGGCAGACTGCTGCATGGTTCAGGCGTACTTCTTGCTATTGCACGATGGTAAGGGAAACAAGCAGGGATGACTAGGGCTATTCAAGCAAAAGACTCGCCCATACGGACGAGTCTCTACTGTATGCCCACTATTTGTGGCGTAGGGCGAAATTAACTACCCTACATCGGGAGTTGCTTTACAGCTGAGGCACTACCTGTTCTTTGTCAGGAACCACAGCGTACTCGGCCACGATTTGACGCAGCTCATCGCCGTCGATGGTTTCCTTTTCGATCAGGATGTCTACTAGCCGGTCAATCAGGTCGCGGTTGTCGCTCATGATCTGCTTGGCGTTGTCGTAGCAGCCCTCTACAATGGAGCGCACCTGGGCGTCAATGCGGGAGGCAATCTCGTTGGAGTACTCAGACTTATTCAGCCAGTCACGACCTAAGAAGACTTCCCCTTGAGAACCTTCCAGAGACAAGGGGCCAAGATCCGACATGCCAAAGCGAGTTACCATCTGGCGGGCCATGCCAGTCACTTGCTGGAGGTCATTGCCCGCTCCGGTCGTCACTTCCGCATCGCCAAAGATCACATCTTCTGCGGCGCGGCCCCCCAGGGCACCGGTAATCCGGGCTAAGAGCTGGGCTCGAGAAATCAGCATCTGCTCCTCGCTGGGGGTAAACCAGGTCAGGCCTTGGGCCTGACCCCGAGGAATCAGCGTCACCTTCTGCACCGGGTCATGGGCCTTGAGCAGGGTGCCGACCAGGGCGTGGCCGATTTCGTGGTAGGCGATCAGCCGCTTGCTCTTGCTGTCCACCAGAGGAGTGCCCTCCATACCGGCAATGACGCGGTCTACGGCGGCATCTACCTCAGACATGGTGATGGCTTCCTTGCGGCGGCGAGCGGTGAGAATGGCCGCTTCGTTCAGCAGGTTGGCCAGGTCGGCTCCGGTAAAGCCAGGGGTGCGGCGAGCAATGGTTTCGAGGGAAATTTCGGGGTCTAGCTTCTTATTGCGGGCATGGACGTTGAGAATCTCCTGACGGCCCTTGATGTCGGGCGGATCGACCATCACCTGGCGATCGAAGCGACCGGGTCGCAGCAGCGCCTGATCAAGTACGTCGGCGCGGTTAG
>PYEQ01000674.1 GCA_003017785.1 filamentous cyanobacterium CCP5
CAGGTGGGTTAGATGGGTGAGAGCCACCACGTTGAGCTGCAGCATGGCATCTAGCTTGCTCCAGTCGGCTTTGACGAAAGGTGCCAGATCCCCAAAGCCGGCGTTGTTGATCAAGCCATAGCCTTCCATCCCCTGATCGCAGGTGAAATCATAGAGCTGCTGCCGCACATCGCCATGGGTGAGGTCGGCGCCATAGGTCCACACCCGAATGGTATGGGCGACTTCTAATTCGGCTTTGAGTTCTTTGAGGCGCTCTTCCCGACGGGCCACCAGCAGCAGGTCGTGGCCGTTGCGGGCGCAGACTTTGGCTAGCTCATAGCCAATGCCGCTGGAGGCTCCCGTAATCAAGATCAATTGGCTCATGGGAAATCCTTTAACTGTACTAATGCGAGCTGGGTCTCTAAGCGACAGCTAGATTCTAAACCTTGTTCAAGTCGAGGCGCGTAGCTCTACCGGGGGAGAACTATAAAACTCCGGGCTGGATTTGGAAAATTAGGAGATTACGGTTCGGTCGGTACGGTGAGAAACCACAGCCTAGAAGTAGGGAATCCTCGACTGTTTCGCTCTGAATTTTTCGAGCATGATTAGAACTGTAAACAGCAAAAAAATGCTCTAGTCAAACCATCAGAATTCAACCCCGTTTGGAGAAGCCGATGATCGTACGCTACTGGAACCCGCTACAAGAAATTGAAACCGCTAGCCGTCAGATGGACGAGGTTTTTAACCGATTCTCAAATGTCGAAATAGCGAATAGCACCACTTGGACTCCTGCTATTCGCCTGATTGATGCAGGGGATGGCTATCAGCTAACGGTTCTGCTGCCCGGTATCGCTCCCGAGGATGTCGATGTTCAGGCCAGCCAGGAGGCGATCGCGATTTCTGGCAGTCGCAAAATGGCTGAACTAGCAGATACTGCTAAGATACTCCACGACGATGCCAGCTATGGCAGCTTCCGCCGCGTAGTCTACCTGCCCGAGGCGATTCAGCACCAGGCGATCGAGGCGAACTTTGGCCAGGGGATGCTGACACTGATGCTGCCAAAGCAGGTTAAGCCTGAGAACAAAGTGGTGAAAATCGAATTAGCTCCCACTGTTGCTGTCGTTGAACCTGCTAAGGAAAAGGCCGCTGAGCCAGTGGCGATCGACAACACCGAAACCGGCGATGTTTGGGCCGCTGAAGCTGAGGAGTGAGTTGGCTAATTCTAAATAGCTTCTTCCTCTCAAGACGAGGCAAGGGCAGGCGATAGGTCTGCCCTTTTTTCTTAGCCCAGCATCAGCAAATATTTTTTAATTAGACCAATTGTGATAGCCGGGCATTCGAGCTGGGGAGTTAAGCCGACATCGGGTAGTAGTTCAAACTGGCGAATCGCCTCGGGATTGAGTGCTGCCAGCCGCTGGCCGATTTCGACTTCGGTGAACTGGGCTTTTCCGCCCCAGATAATCACGCTGGGCACCGTGAGCTGGGGCATGTATTCGGCGAGATCAAAACAGAGGTTGCCCTGGACAAAGGCTAGGGCCGCATAGTCAGCATTGGCCTGACTGGCGGAAGCCAAATAGGCCCGCACCATTTCCTCAGTGACCAAATCGGGGTTGGCAAACTGCCGCTCCTTTAAGAACGATCGAATGCCATCAGGATTGGCGATCGCCCCCCAGTACAGCAGCTTATCTACAAGGGGAATCCGCACGATTTGGGCAAAAATCTGGTTGCGGTAGCTCTTACCAAAGTCTTCAATGCCGCTGGGGTTGACCAGAATCATGGCCCGGATCAAATCGGGACGAGCGATCGCTACCCGCACCATGAATGCCGCGGTCAGGGACGAAGCGACGACCATCGCCGGTGCTGAACAGGTTTGCTCTAGAAAACTGGTCAGGCACTCCAGATAGTCATCGATGGAATACTGCCGTTCCGGGTGGTCTGAACGGCCCCAACCGAGCAGGTCTGGGGCTAGCACCCGGTAGCGGTGGATAAAGGCCGGATACACTAGTGACCACTCATAGCTAGAAGATCCGCCGCCGAAGCCGTGGAGAAATACCAGGGATTCCGGGGCTGGATTGTCTTCGGAGTTGGGACCGGCGTTGACATAGGCAACGCTGCCCAAGGGGGTCACCGCCGTGGCGCTCTCAAAGCCAGGAGCCGTCAGCATGGGGAAGTTCTCGCATCAAATCGGGTGCCTTCAGGTTAACGCTTTAGCACTACCCGGTAGCGAGGTTTACCGTTCCGTAGCCGATCCATCGCTGCATTCACCTGGTCAAAGGGATAGGTTTCGGTGATCGGTTCAATGCTATGACGGGCGGCAAACTTGAGCATGTTGTCAATGATTACCGGGCTGCCGGTGGGGCTAGAAGATACGGACTTTTGCCCCACCAGCAGAGGAAACACCGCCAGTTCTAAAGGCTCCAGCACCGCCCCCACCAGATGCAGCCGACCCCTGGGTCGTAGAGCAGCGATGTAGGCAGGCCAGTCGAGACTGACGTTGACGGTGGAAATAATCACGTCGAAGGAGTTGGCCACTTCCGCCAGGGCCTCCGAATCGGTGGAGATGACCACGTGATTTGCTCCCAGTTCCCGAGCTTCGGTTGCTTTTTCGGGGCTAGAGGTAAAGGCGGTAACATCGCAACCCCAGGCGTGGAGAAAGCTCAGAGCCATGTGCCCCAGACCGCCAATGCCGACGACGCCGACTCGATCCGTAGGCTTGATGTCCAGCTGCACAATCGGGTTAAACACCGTCACGCCGCCACAAAATAGGGGGCCAGCGGTGGCTGAAGGCAGCTCATCGGGCAGGGGAATCACCCAGGTAAAA
>PYEQ01000675.1 GCA_003017785.1 filamentous cyanobacterium CCP5
CACGTAACCCATGTGAAGTGAAATAAAACCGCCCCGAGGTCAACCCATCCCCTGGGCAAGACAGCAAGATCCCCTTGCGGAGAGAGCCCGAGAGACGCGCACGTCTCTCGGAACAGGGGGTTCGGGGGGCAGCCCCCCGAGCGACCAACTCTGTTTCCTGTCTCCAATTGGGGCTGAAGGCAGTCGCCAAGAGCTTTTGCGGATCCCCACCGGCTAACACACACTCCTGACTCACCTGGGGATCCTTTTCGTATGTTGTCGATCGCAGGCTAAGGGCATGGAACCGTGGCAATGGGCACTCAGCATCAGTTTCGTGGCGCTGGCGGGTTTCGTGCGGGGGCTCTCGGGGTTTGGCTCGGCGATGATCTTAATGCCGGGACTCAGCCTGCTCTTCGGCCCTCAGCAGGTGGTGGCCACGGTGATTTTGCTGGAGATGACCGCCTCGGTGCGGCTGGTGCCAGAAGCCATTCCTCAAACCAAGTGGTCAGAGGTGCTGCCGATGGCGATCGCCGCCGTAATCATGGTGCCCCTGGGAGCGTTTTGCCTCAGTTTGATTGATCCGGATCTGATGCGGCAAATCATCGGCGGGCTGCTGTTGGTGTTTGTGGCGCTGCTGCTCTCCGGGATCAGCTATCAGGGTCAGCCTACTATGGCGATTAACTTTGGCGTCGGCGGCCTGAGTGGCTTCCTCACCGGCCTGACCGGCATCGGTGGCCCCCCCATCGTCCTCTACCAGATGACCGGAGACGACACTGCCGCCGAGAGTCGCGCTAACTTTATCAGCTTTTTTGCTCTCACCCAGGTGGTCGCCCTAGCCTCCTATATGGCCAGCGGCCTGCTGTCGCCCCTGGTGCTGCAACGGTTTTTGATTTTTCTGCCGGTTTCTCTGGTTGGCTTAGTCCTGGGCCAGTTTTTATTTAAGTACGTCAGCGAAACCGCCTTTCGCAAAGTGGTGATGGGCCTGCTGGTGGCGATCGCCCTGCTGGCCCTGTGGCCCTGATGCAGCCCTGGCATCGCGCCATGGGAGCCTGCATTTTTATTTTCTGTAGAAGAAGAGGATTTGTCGTGAAGCTACCTGCCAAGTCCCCTGAGCAGTCCCAGAGCCCACGGAGATCATCCCTGTTCTGGCATCGCTGCTGGTATCAGATTAGCGCCTTGATGCCGGGCACTGTCCTAGTCGCGATGATTGCGGCGCTGGCCCTGCTGCTCTACTACGGCACTGGCCTGAGCCTGTTAAACCCGCTCCTGAGCGCGGTTGTACTAGGTATTGGACTGGGCAATATTGCCGGTGTGTCGCCGATCTATCGGTCTGGCATCCAGTTTTCCATGAAGCGGATTTTGCGGCTGGCGGTGATTTTGCTGGGGTTGAAGCTGAGTCTGGCCCAGGTGCTTGAGGTGGGGCTGAGCGGACTGATGATTGTGACCGTCAGTTCTCTGAGTACCTTCTGCCTCACCTGCTGGCTGGGGAAGAAGCTGAAGGTCAATCGCCACCTGACCCAGCTCATTGCGGCGGGTACCTCTATCTGTGGCGCATCGGCCGTGGTCGCCACCAATGCGGTGGTCGACAGCTCAGAAGAAGATGTCACCTATGCGATCGCCCTGGTCACCGGCCTTGGCACCCTGGCGATGGTGAGCTACCCGCTGATGGCCAACCTGCTGCAGCTCAGCCCTAGCGCTTTTGGTCTCTGGTGTGGCGCCTCTATCCATGAAGTGGCCCAGGTGGTGGCCGCCTCCTTTCAGCAGAGCGCCCTCAGTGGCGAAGTGGCCACGATTACCAAGCTGTCCCGGGTGTTGCTGATTATTCCGGTGATCGTGGTTTTGAGCCACCAAAAGTTAGGTCCCCGACCAGCGGCGACCGGCCGTACGTCCGGGGCCGTACCCTGGTTTGTGTTGCTGTTTGTGCTGGTGATTCTTCTAAACAGTTCCGGCCTGATTGCCGGGCGAGCCAAAACGTCGCTGCTAGCGATTAATCAGTTTTTGCTGTGCATGGCCATGGCCGCCATGGGGCTAACCACCCGTCTCGCCAGTCTCAGGGCAACGGGCATGAAACCGTTCTATCTGGCTGGCCTCTCCTGGCTGTTTCTGGGTAGCGTGAGCTTGATGCTGATCAAGCTCAGCTGACCGTTGCCCCACGGGATGTCTGCAGAATCCCAAGATGGGGCAACGGCACGATGTTAGCTCTGACGACCGAGGTGGTTCCGGGCCCTCCAGCTTTTATGCTGGAATATGCGGCCCGTCCATTTTCCCTGGGCAAGAACAATCTGTCTCCTGGGCTAGATGACAATATCTGTCATTAAGTCGCTATGCTGAGACAATTATCTTAAGAAGTTCTAACCAGCGCTTTCGCTAGAAGTGCTAACTGACATCACCATGACTGACCAACGGCCCGACATTCTGTTTCTCGTGCTCGACACCCAGCGGGCGGATCGGCTGTCCTGCTACGGGTATGACCAGCCCACTTCGCCGAATTTGGATGCGATCGCCGCCGAAGGCAGTCGCTTTAAACAGGCGGTAGCGGCGGCCCAGTGGACGGTGCCCTCCCATGCTTCGATGTTTACCGGGCTGTACCCCTCCGAGCATGGGCTGCTGCAGTCTTACTCGGTGATGTCAGCAGACTGCGCCACCCTGGCCGAGCGCCTGCGGGACGGGGGCTACTTCACCGCCGGATTTTGCAACAACCCCCTGGTGGGGGTGATCAACAATGGCCTGCGGCGGGGCTTCACCAGCTTTTTGAACTACAGCGGTTTGCTCACCTCTCGGCCTAACCAGGCGGGCAGTTCTCCGGGGGTCGTCGGGCG
>PYEQ01000676.1 GCA_003017785.1 filamentous cyanobacterium CCP5
GTTCAAGTCCGAGGCCAATGATAAATCCATTGCCCTTGAGGCCGTTCACCTGCTGGATTTAGCTGGTCAGGAGGCAGCCATTGCCAAGGCGGAGCACATCTGCGACGGGGTGATTCTGGCCCGGGAACTGGTATCCTCTCCCCCCAATGTGGTTACCCCCGAATACCTGGCGGATACTGCCCAGAGGATTGCCGACACCTACGGTCTCGACATCGAGATTCTCGAAAAAGAAGACTGCGAAAAACTGGGCATGGGCGCCTATCTAGGGGTGGGGCAGGCCTCCGATTTGCCCCCTAAGTTTATTCACCTCACCTATCGGCCTAATGCTCCCAAACGCAAGTTAGCGGTAATCGGCAAGGGCCTGACCTTTGATTCTGGCGGTCTGAACATCAAGGGCAGCGGCAGCGGCATCGAAATGATGAAGATCGACATGGGCGGCGCCGCTGCCACCTTTGGGGCGGCTGAAGCGATCGCCCAGATCAAGCCGGATGTGGAAGTCCACTTCATCAGCGCCGCCACGGAGAACATGATTAGCGGTCGCGCCCTCCACCCCGGCGACATTCTCACCGCCTCCAACGGCAAAACCATCGAGGTCAACAACACCGACGCCGAAGGGCGGCTGACCCTGGCCGATGCCCTGGTGTTTGCTGAAAAGCTGGGGGTGGATGCGATCGTTGACCTGGCTACCCTGACCGGAGCCTGCATGATTGCCCTGGGGGACGATATTGCCGGGCTGTTTAGTCCCGATGACGAGCTGGCGACTGAGCTGCTCCAGGCTTCTGCCACCGCCGGGGAAAAAATCTGGCGCATGCCCATGGAAGAGTCCTATTTCGACGGCCTGCGATCGATCGTGGCGGATATGAAAAATACCGGGCCCCGGCCAGGGGGAGCGATTACTGCCGCGCTGTTCCTGAAGCAGTTTGTCAAGGACACTCCCTGGGCTCACCTGGACGTGGCCGGACCGGTGTGGACGGAGAAAGAAAGCAGCTACCGTAATCCTGGTGGCACCGGCTATGGGGTGCGCACCCTGGTCCAGTGGATTCTGGCAGCGGCATAGGTCATGGATAATATTGCGGTTCTGGCGGCGGTCGGCCTCCTGTCCGGCGTTTTGGCAGGGTTTTTGGGCATTGGCGGCGGTACGATTCTGGTGCCGATTATGGTGCAGTTGGGGTTTACGCCGGTGGCGGCGGTGGCCACCAGCAGCCTGGCTATTTTGGTGACTTCCCTCACCGGCAGCCTGCAAAACTGGCGGATGGGCTACCTCAGCCCCAAAAAGGTTCTGCTGATTGGATTTCCGGCCCTGATTACTGCCCAGATCGGGGTGGTATTGGCGAATGTGTTTCCGGACTACTGGCTGCTATTCGCCTTTGGCATGCTGCTGGTGCTGAATGTCTATCTGGTGGGGCTACGCAAGCGGGTGGTAATGCAGGCCCAGGCCCAGGGGGACGGTTCCCTGGCGGCGACAGCCCCCGAGACCACGACCATGAACCCAACTCTGGCCCGGCTGGTCACTGGCGGTTCCGCTGGTTTTCTGGCCGGGCTGTTCGGAGTAGGCGGTGGGGTGATCATGGTGCCCCTGCAGATTTTGCTGCTGGGTGAAAAAATTAAGACCGCCGTCCAGACTAGTTTGGGCGTGATTGTGATTACTGCCATTTCAGCCTGCGTTGGCCATGCGGTGAGCGGTAACGTCCGTTTTGATGCTGGCCTGCTGATAGGGGTTGGCGGGCTACTGGGGGTACAGGTGAGCACCCGGTTTTTGCCAAAGCTGCCCGATCGCGTGGTCAGTTTGCTCTTTCGCGGCATGTTGGGACTGCTGTCGATCTATATTTTCTGGCAGGCCTGGAGCACCTACAGCAGCCAGTAGCCTTTGGCTAAATGGGAGAACTGACTTCAAAATGCCGGCTTCTAAGATGGAATTCGGGGTGGTTGCACATCTACCTTAGGTCTGATCATCTAATTGCTTCACTGACTCGTACTTAATTTAGGAACTCCATGATTCCGCCCTCGAAGCCCGACTCTGCTAGCGCCGATCAGATCAGCGATCGCGATTTGGTCATGGCGCTACAAAGCGGGCAAACCGAGGCGCTGATGGTGATCTACCGTCGCTACTCTAGCCTGGTCTATGGTTTAGCTTTGAAGATGATGTCCAATCGTCAAGAGGCCGAAGACCTGACCCAGGAAGTCTTTGTCAACCTGTGGCAAAAACAGCAGTACGACCCCGATCGCGGCAGCCTGGGCAGCTATCTGGCCACCTACACCCGCTCCCGGGCCATTGATCGCCAGCGGGTCAGCAGCAACCGGTTCAGAATTTTGCGCCAGTTTCAGCGGGTGATTCAGCCTTCCCCCAAACTGCCCACCCCCCTAGAAGCCGCCAGCCAGCAAGAGCGCCATCACCAGCTGCGAGACGCTCTCAATCAGCTGCCGGAGACAGAGCGCCAGGTGCTTGAGATTGCCTACTTCGACGGTCTTAGCCAGTCTCAAATTGCCCAGCGTCTAGATATTCCCTTGGGAACGGTGAAAAGCCGCTCCCGTAAGGGCCTACTGCGACTGCGCAGTCTGCTCAATACCGATGATTTTGCTTAGATTCTTACTCGAAATGCCGTGCCGGTTATGACTCCATCTGCCCTTCCCGATAATTGGCAAGAACTCCTGGCGGGTTATGTCCTGGGTGACCTGGATGCCGATGAGCAACGGCTGGTTCAGCAGTGGATTGACCACGACCCAGCGGTGGCCAGGGAACTAGCAGCCCTGGAAGAAACCTGGCATGCCCTGCCCCAAACCCTGCCTCTCCACCCC
>PYEQ01000677.1 GCA_003017785.1 filamentous cyanobacterium CCP5
GGTAAAGACAGCCGTTTTGGTCTGTTCGGTTTGGCTAAGATTGACCTCAAGATGGCTGGTTTGGGCTGGATCAAAATAGACGGGCAGAATTTGCACGTTGCGCTGAGGTGGTCCCTCAAGGGAAATTAGAATGACTGATTCTTCAGTGCTGTGCCAGAGGCTCTGCTGAAAGCGGCCATCGGCAAAGCTGACGTGGTACCGCCAGTTCACCGTCAGGGGGCCACCCTGGCGGACGGGGACATGCCACTGGCGCAGGCTGCTTAAATCAGGGAGTTCCAGGGTTTCTTCAAAGCAATAGTCGCCGTCGCAGTAGCGCACATCCACCATCACCAGGTGGATGTCAGCCCAGCCGCTGCCTTTGGGCACCAGGGTGATTAGGCGATCATTGGCGGCCAGGGGGTCAGTGATGACAATTTGATGGGTGTCCACCGATTCCAGGGTCGTATTGACCGAGAGCCCCTGCCGGGATAGGCAGGTGATTTCTGCCCTGACGGTGCCGCGCACTCCCTTCAGCGGCTGGGTCCAGATCTGGCTGCGTTGATGGGTATGGAGCTCCACTACATGAGAAATGGGGGCCTGGTCAGGCAGGGTGTGGATGATGGTGACCTGCACCAGCTGCCAGCGGCGTTCAAAGTCTAGACCGGCAGATATCACTTCTAGGCGGAGCTGAGTCGGCGTGGCCACGGGCAACACCAGACTGTGGCCTGGTTTGTCTTCTCTCCAGGTAGACCAGTCTCCTACGGAATGGGCTTTCAGCTTAGGACGATAGCGCCAGCGAAAAGCATCGGCCCCTAGGGAAACGGAGCTGCTCTGGTCGTCGCGGAGGGTGAGCTCGATTAACTCACCGTCGAGGGCGGGCTGAATCTGTACATCGACTCGCTCTAGGCCGTTAGAAAAATCCCCCAGCACCCGAATAGTTACGGGCATGGATCGGCTGACATCATCAGCGTCGAGCACAATTTCCTGGACGAGATTTTGGCGGTGGACGGGTGTAATGTGGCTGTCCAGAGTGCCGGGTAGACGAACAGGCCAAGGGACCACATCTGCTACGGTGGCCTCTACCAGTAGCGGTTTATCCTGCTCTAGCCGGTCGGTGAGCTGGGAGATCGCCCATTCCCGTAAGGCTGTTTCCAACTCGGGATCAGCTACCCCTTCAAGGGCAATGCGAGCATTAGCTGCGGTGAGCGATCGCAGCACCTGGCGATGGTGATGGCCCTGGGTGGTTTCCAAGCGCCGCTGAATCTCTTTTTTATCGGCGGTGGCCACGACCCTGGCGGCGGGCAGCCGGGTCGTGATAGTGCCGATCCAGGTGATCTGTAAGGGGGAGGTTGTTTCCCGCTGGAGTAGCGCCATCAGCAGGCTGGCCGTGGTCGGTGGCACATCAATGGATAGCCCGCTGGGGGCATCTACCGCGACGAATACCTCCGCTACCACTGGCTCCATCTCTGGGGCTTCCAACTGGATCTGGGCAGCGCTCCAGGGGAAGGGCTGCACTGTGGTCGAGTCGAAGCCCGCAGCCCTCAGATCCGCTGCAGAGGGGCGCAGGTCCACATCCAGGCTGAGGCGAGCCCCGACGGTGGTTTGGGTTCCCCCACTGTCTGGAGCTACCCAGCGGATCAGCTTGAGCCGAGGGCGACCTTCGCGGTCGTAGGCCAACCGGGGCCGGGCGGCTGTGGCGTAGTAGAGATCGGGGGTGTTGTCGTCCCTGGCCAGAATAATATCGCCGTGGGTTTGGAAGGGAAGGGTCAGCATGGTCTAAATCTCGATTTCGATCCGCCTGCCGCTGCCCTGATGGGTCGCGGGCTCGGTGATTATCTGGGTGCGGCCTGACTCGGTGCGGGGCACGTGGCGGGTGTAGTAGGTGAGGCTGGGGGGTGAAAATCGATTCTGCCAGCGCATGGGCCAGCTTAATTCGGTGTCAGGGGCGATGGTGCGCCAAGGGCCCTGTTCCACCTGCACCGCCAGATAGGCCACCCTATCCTGGAGATTGGCCGGGGGATGGAGGGTCACTGGAGCCATGGCCCCCACCCCCAAATCTGCCAGGTCCACGGTCAGCCCACCAGGGCCTAAATCCAGATCCCCCAGGGATTCTTTACCACCCGGTAGCTGGACGCTCACCGCTACCGTCGCTGGTTGACTGCGGCCCACAGCCCAGGCTTCTGGGTTGTCAGCGGTGAGGATCAACCTGCGGCGGCCAATCTGCATCTCCACCGCAGATACATGGTCAAATATTTCGGGCACTGCTGTGAACCGGAGAGGGGTCAGCCCGATGGTGGCCGTGGTGAGTTCGATCATCTGACTGGATGACTGCCAATCAGTGACTACCTGAGTCGGGCCCTGGGCGGTCATCACGATCGCCTTAGCCCGCCAGCGAAGACTCAGTTCTTCATAGGTTTCTCGAATAAACGACAGCCGTGCCGAACTCGGCTGGTCGAGGCGAAACTCATGGTGGAGCTGGCCCGACGGCCCGCCCGTGAGCACCTCCACCGTCAGACTGGCCAATCCGCTGGGATGCAGGGGCAGGTCGTTGACGATGTAGAGGTTGGCGGCGGCAAAGGGTTCGGGTACCTGGATTTCGATCAGGTGGCGGCCTGGGTCTGGCTGGCCAGCCAGGAAGTCTGACCAGGACCAGCGCAGACCCAGGGTTTGGGTTTGCAGGTGGGGCAGCTGCAGGCTGGTGCTGAGGGTGGCGGGCACATCATCTGCCAGTCGCCAGCCCCCGCCTTCTCCTGTCAGCAGCCGGGGAGCGAGCTGCTGAATCAGCAGGGGCCGCACCGCGTCGTCGGGGGG
>PYEQ01000051.1 GCA_003017785.1 filamentous cyanobacterium CCP5
GGGCATGTGGGAAATCAGGGTCATGCAGGCGATCACCACAGCCGTGCCCATAAACAGCGGATCCAAATCATCCAGAACGTCTCTCATCGCAGCCTCCGGTGATGTTATTGGTGGTACGTACGGGGAAACTATCGGTAATCTTGCCGCTGGATGTCCTTCAGGCGAGCTTCCGGGCGCAGGAAGCGGTCCATTTGGGCTTCAAAGAACTTACGGTTGGCCATCCGGTGCTTAGGATTGGGGTCGTCCAAGGGATACAACAGCGCCGTCCGCAGGGCCTGAATGACTGCTGAGGTGACGTTGTACATCGATCGCTGGAAGGTAATCCCTAGCTGAATCAGGGCATCGTCTTCGCCCCGGCCATAGTCTTTGTAGTAGTCCTTCAGATAGGGGGGCAGGAAGTGCAGCATATCCTGCATCAGCAGCGTCGGCGGAATCCCAGCCGTACCTACGGGAAACACATCGGCGTAGAGGATGCCGTAGTGGAAATCTTTTTGATCGTCGGGCACCTGGTGGGCCTGGGCGTTGTAGGACTTGGTGCCCCGGAAGGGAGCCGTACGGTAGAACACCGCTTCTACATAGGGCAGGGCTGCTTCGTAGAGCCAGGTGAAGGCCTTGTCTTTAGGAATGATTTCGAAGCATTCCCCATCGATGTAGACATGGTGGTAGATGGGCCGACCGGCGATGGCAAAGATGCCGTTGACCAGGAAGTTCATGGCATCGGGGACGCCCTTGAAGCCGCCTTCGTCATAAATGTCCGACATCTCGAAGAACACCGGAGCCATCACCTCCCAGAACAGACCCAGGTTGGCGTAGTAGGACAGCTCCCGCACCTTCTCAAGAAACATATCCGGGAAGGCTTTGTAGAGCCCCAGCATCACCGGATTTTTCTTGAAGTAGGCGCGAATGGCACGGTCAGCGTTGGCCTTGTATTCGTCGGAGTCTAGGTAGGCGTCGAACTGGTTCACCGGGGCGTACATGTGGCGGTGCCAGAGCATTGCCCGCATACAGGCTTCAGCAAACTCCATGTTGATGCGATCGTGCCAGAGGTGATGCACCAGCTTGGACTGCTTTTTTTTCACCTCCCCTTGGGCCATAAACTCCAGCAGCTCCGGATGGGCTGAACCAGTGCCCCGCCAGATTCGCAGGTCGGCCTCGTCTCCGGCGTAGTGGTTCTGGCGATCGAGGTATTCCTGGGAAATGAAGTACTTAAAGAACGGGAACGGATCGAGGAACACCTGCTCGGCAATGTAGAGCAGATCCCGCCAGTAAAAATCCATCGGCACCGCATAGGCCTTGTAGATGCCGATAATCTGCATCAGGTTTTCCGGCGTATCCGGCAGCATCGATCCGCCCGCTTCTAGCCGATGGATGATGTCGGCGTAGGGGTGGGTTGAAGGAGGAATAACGTTGGTTTCCGGTTGAGTGAGGGTAGGTGTCATGGGGAGTTAGGAGTGAAGGGTTAGGAGTGAGGGGGTAAGGGGCCGTAGTTCCATTGGGGCGGCAAAGCCTACGACTCCGCTCACGGCCCGATCTAAGGGGAAGGGTGCATTCGCGGTGCGAGGGAGTCGACAAATGATTGAGAACTAAGTTTCTAGCCGCAATGCACCGCTTACGTTATCGATTAAGTCAATGCTGACTGGGCGGATCCAGCTGGCTTTCCTTCGGAATGCTTCGCAAACGACTACGCTCAGCCAGCGGGGCTGTCGGCGAAGCACTTTGCAGTAAGGCTAGCTGGAGGGCTTTCTCCTGTTCTGCATCCACTAACCGCTGTCCCACGGGGGTATTCACTGCCGAAATCATGGCGGTGCTGGTTGGTTCGATCCAGTGCACTAGCCAGCTCGGCTGAACTCCTAGCAGGAAGATAATCCAGGCTAGCACCAGGGCAGGGGTACGTTCGGCCCATTCCACCTTGGGGAAGTAGGCGATCGCATTATCTAATTTGCCGAAGCAGGTGCGGTTCAGCAGAATCACGAAGTACACGGCGGTGAGGCCGGTACCGACGACGGCCATCAGGGTTTGGATGGGGAATACCGCATAGCTGCCCTGGAAAATGATGAACTCTGCAATGAAACCCACCAGTCCAGGAATGCCAGCGCTGGCCATGCCCCCCAAAATCAGCAGGGCGCTGATGGTAGGCAGACCCCGAATCGGGTTCAGCAGGCCGTTGAGCACATCCAGTTCGCGGGTACCCACCTTGGTTTCGACCACGCCCACCAGGTGGAACAGCAGGGCCAGAATCACGCCATGGGCAAACATCTGGGAGATGGCCCCTACCATGCTGAGGGCGGTGAGGGACGCCCCCGCTAGCAGGATGTAGCCCATGTGACCCACGGAACTATAGGCGACCATGCGCTTGATGTCTTTCTGGGCGATCGCGGCCGTTGCCCCGTAGAGTACGCTAATGGCTGCCCAGGTGGCCAGACCGGGAGCCAGCAGAGCCCAGGCATCGGGGAACAGCTCCAGACAGAACCGGAAGATCCCGTAGGCTCCCAGCTTCGCCAGCACGCCCCCCAGCAATATCGCTACGGGAGCTGAGGCCGACACGTAGGTATCGGGCAGCCAGGTGTGGAAAGGCACCAGGGGCACCTTGATGCCAAAGCCTATCAGCAGGGTCACCAGCAGCGTCACCTGCGCGGCCAGGGGCAGGGTTTGACCCATCAGAGCGCTGTAGTCGAAGGTGGTCGCTCCACTCAGCCACACCAGCCCCAGGAATCCAGCCAGAATCAGTGCCCCGGATAGAGCCGTGTAGATCAAAAACTTGACGGCCGCATAGCTCCGCTTTTCGCCACCCCAGATAGAAATCAGCAGGTAGAAGGGCACCAGCTCCAGTTCGTAGAACAGGAAGAACAGCAGCAGATTCTGGGCCAAAAACGCCCCGGCCACACCGCCGCTCACCAGCAGCATCAGGGCGTAAAACAGCCGGGGGCGATCGGTTTTGTCAGAGCTGCTGAACACAGCAATCCAGGTGAGCAGGCTGTTCAGCACCACCAGTACCAGGGATAGCCCGTCGATGCCCAGGCGGTAGTCCAGCCCCAGGGGTTCAATCCAGGGGAGAAACTCCTGCATTTGCATCTGGGCACTGGCTAAATCAAACTGGCTGGCAATTACCAGGGTCCAGGCTAAAACGCCGCCAGTGACCGACAGGGCGATCGCACGAATTTTCGCCGTTGATAGGGATCTTGGCAGTAGACAGAGGATTAAAGCACCGAGTATGGGTAGCCAGATGAGACTGCTAAGCATGGGTCTTTAGGTGAGGGAACAGGGAGTAGGGGAGATAGGGCCGTTCGACTCCGCTCACGGCCCGAGCCTGATAACACATCGAAAACTTATCCTGAGCGAGTTCAAGGGCTTGCCCTGAGCGAATTCAAGGGCTTGCCCTGAGCGAATTCAAGGGCTTGCCCTGAGCGAAGTCGAAGGGCTACAGAACATTGAGGTTGATCAACAGCGACCAGGCGATGGTGACAATAATCAGGGTCAAGCCGATCGCAATGGTCAACACATAGGACTGGGTTCTACCGCTGTTGCCGTACTTCAGGGTTTCACCGCCAAATAGAGAGGAGACCCCGACGAAATTCACCAGGCCATCGACGATGTAGCGATCGCCCCAGTCGATGATTCGAGAAATCACATCCACGCTGCCCACCACGCTGGACCGATATAGTCGCGGGGTGTAGAAGTCATAGGCAAACAGATTTTGCAGCGCCTGGGATGGTAGTTGGATCGGCTTGGCGATCGGCCCCAGATAAACTATCGCTCCCAATACCAGCCCCGACAGGCTCGACCAGATCAGCAGTAGCGCCGCATTTTTATCCAGCAAGGCCCAGCTGGGCAGTAGATCAAGGCTTTGCAACACCAGGGGCAAATGCAGGGCCATGGCTCCCATGACCACCATCGGCAGGGTAACGGGCCAGAGGTTTTCTGGCGATCGCTGGGCCATCGGCTGGGCCTGGTTGCCAAACATCAAACAGAACAGCCGAGCCAGCCCGAAGGCGATCAGGTCGTTGACGACAAGCACAATCACCGCCAGTCCAGTGTGGGTTGCCCACAGGCCGTCTATCAGCTCCAGCATCGCCCAAAACCCGCCGAAGGGAGGCAGAGCCACCACCCCAGCTGCTCCCGCCAGGTAGGCCAACCCCGATACGGGCCGACGGCTCCAGAGTCCGCCCAGCTGAGTCAGATTCTGGGTAATGCTGTTGAGCACGATGGAGCCACAGCTCATGATTACCGCTGAAATGGCAACGGCGTAGGTCAGCAGCAGCAGCAGTGCCGCCTCCGTTTGCCCAGATCCTACCGCCATAAACACGATGCCCATGTAGGCACTCGCCAGGTAGGACAGCACCCGCTTGACGTCGATTTGAGCGATCGCAATTAAACTAGCGCCCACCGCCGTCAAGGCTCCGATGGTAATCGTGGCAATAGTCACCGTGTGGGAGAGGGCCAGCACCGGCTGCAGCTTCACCAGCACCCAAGCTCCCACGGCCACCACCACCGAATTACGCAGCACCGTGCTAGGAAACGCCCCTTCCATTGCCTCATCCAGCCACAGATGCAGCGGGAACTGGGCGCACTTGCCCATCGGCCCGGCAATCAGGGCTAACCCCACCAGGGTCATTGCCTTCGGGTCAACCTCCGCCGTCTGAGCCCAAACCGCCAGCTCGCTGAAATTCCAGGTGCCCGCCAGCGGGAAAATCGCCAGCACCCCCATCAGCAGGAACAGGTCGCCCACCCGCTTAGTAAGGAATGCATCCCGCGCCCCGGTCACCACCATCGACTGGTTAAACCACAGGCCAATCAGCAGATAGGTGCCCAGGGTGAGAATTTCCAAAATCATGTAGGCAAAGAACAGGGAGTCGCAGAGGGCCAGGGCGCACATCCCCCCTTCGAACAGGGCTAGCAGGGCAAAGAACCGCGCCCAGCCCCAGTCCATTTCCAGGTAGCCAACGGCATAGAGCTGAGACAGAAAGTTAATTCCCGTCACCAGCAGAATCGCTCCCAGGGTCAGGGCAGATACTTCTAGTGACAGACTCAGATCTAGCCCTGCTACCTGTAACCAGGTAACTTGAGAATACATAGGCGCCTGCTGCCACACCCCCGGGAACGCCAGCAGGGCGTGAAAGAAGGCAAGCGCCGTCATCACCAGGTTCACATACCCCGCCGGACGCGGTCCGGTTAGCCGGGTAATCGACGGAAACCAAACGGTGGACAGGATCATGCCCAGCAGGGGATAGCAGGGAATTAGCCAGGCACTCTGGACGAATAGTTGAGCCATGGAAGACGTCATGGGTGAGAAGACCAAAAGGGAAAGCATATCGAAGACAGGAATCTATGCTTGGCCGAAGTTCATTTATAAAACTCTATGTAAATAGCGTAATAGAAAAATTGCCGTTAATTGCGGCGGAGTCGGTTGATTGCGATAAAAATTTCTGAATGTATTGAGAAAACTCTACTTATGGCCGTTCGAAAGCAGTCTGAATTTTGTCAGCCTGAATGGTCAAGGGCATGGCATGGGGTAGTCCTATGAGCTGCGGCTGGGTGAGCGGTTGGTAGCTGAGACGATGAAAACCTCAAGGGGGTGTAGGCTCAGGGGAGCCATTGTTCCAGGGGGCAATTCGCAGGCCAGACCGGCCGATCGCAGGTTCCAAGGACTCTTTTTGATGGGCTGCCATGAATAGGGCTACCCCGCCTGCGGTGTCTAAATCGGGCCGGGCCAGGGCTCTGGCCAACGCCTCAGGCGGCTGCAGATGCAACCCATTCCAGCCGAAGTGTGGATAGGTATCGAGCAGGGCATAGAGGGTATTTTGGTGGCCCTGCAGTCGTCCAGCCAGCAGGGCAAAGTGCCCGACTTGCCAATCGGCAGGGGACGGAGTGATTGAGCCACCGGCCAGATAGGTCATGGTCTGAAGGGGAGTCAGCTCAGATCTCCAAAAATAGCGAGTATGCACGTTGAGCAGCGGGACGATCGCCGGGTACCCCTGACACAGTTTCCAAAGGTTTGTCAGGCCTTTCTCCCAGTCATCGCTCTGGAGCGGTAACAGGCAGAATTGCTCCCGACTCAGGACAGCTGTTGCCTGGATCAATCCCCCGATGGAGGTGCCTAACTTGTCTAGGTCCGGGTCGGTGGAAATGCGATCGTAGTGGGGGCCCAGGTGAGAGCGGGCCCCAAGGGGTAGCCAGGCGACTGGGTTACCCTCCCTGGGAACCATCGTGGAGGCCGCGATCGCTACCTCCACCGCCGATACCGATAGCCCGCCATAGGCCCTCAGAAGCATGGCTACCCAGTAGGGCCCACAGAGGTTATCGGGCTGCTGCCCCGCCCTGGCGTGGAGGGGCAGTAGAGATTCTAAAAAAGGCAAATAATCCAGGGCTAAGGACGGTTTCATGGGGACAGATCCGGGTCTGTTTATCAACAAGCAATGACAATTTTTGCTGGGCTGGGAATTTTGTCTAAGGTTGGAAACGCTGCACTGCAGCCGGTTGAGGGATTCCCAGGCAGGCCAGGGTAACGGCTATCCCCCATTCGCAATCCTATCCGTCTTCTAAACCCATCCCTTTAAAATTTTCACCAGTGGGCATATTGTTTTGGGCCCGCTGGTTTCTGCGAGAGGGCTATGCTCACAGGGGCAACTAACGCAACGTTACTGAGGGAGGCTGACAATCATGGTGATGCAGGACGCAATCAATCCCCGGCAGATTCTGCCTGCGGACGACCTAAAGCGGCTGAATGAGCGATCAAACCGCCAGGGGCTGTTGCAGCTAGGGGCGCACCTGAGCATCATGGCCGTTAGCGGCTACCTGTGGGCTACCCAGCCCTGGGCGATCGCCATTCCTGCCCTGGTCATCTACGGCTTTAGTCTGGCTACCATGTTCGCCGCTATGCATGAGGCCACCCATCGCACGGCTTTTGCGAATAATCAGCTCAACGACGCCGTGGGCTGGTTTGCCGGTTTGCTCTCCTTTTATAGCGGTACTTTCTACCGTCGCTATCACAAGTGGCACCACCGCTACACCCAGATTCCCGGTAAAGACCCGGAGCTAGAAGACCCCAAGCCAACCACCCGGGGCGAATATTTGTGGCAGGTGAGCGGCATCCCCTGGTGGATTGGTAAGGTCAAAAACCACTGGCGGCTGGCGACCGGCCAGTTTGAGAATATGCCCTACATTCCTGAAGCAACCTATGGGGAAATGCAGCGATCTATCTGGCTGCAGCTCGGGGTTTATGGTGTCGCCATTGCGGCCTCGGCGATCGCGGGTAAGCCCTGGTTCTTCACCTACTGGCTGCTACCCCTGGCGGTGGGCCAGCCCTTTCTGCGGATGATTTTGCTGGCAGAGCACACCGGCTGCACCCATGAAGATAATCCTCTGACCAATACCCGCACGACCCTGACCAATGGGCTGGTTCGGGTGCTGATGTGGAATATGCCTTACCACGCGGAGCATCACCTCTACCCCTCGATGCCTTTTTATCGGCTACCGGAGGCCCACGATCAGCTGGTGGAGAATTTTGCCTACGTGGTGCCGGGCTATGCCCACTTCAATCGGGATCTGGTGACTTCTCTGCAATAGAGGATTGGTCAGGTCAGCCTTGGCAAAGCGGTAGTCCTGGCTTTTTTGGTCTCCTTTTTGTTGATCCACTCTTGAATGACTCTGGTCATACATTATTTTGCCTTTATCGACAGCCATGCGAATCAAAGGGTCATTCTCGCGGTAGCGCCAAACCATTTCTTCTGGCGATCGCACTATCAGATCTACGGGAAAACCAGGTTGGGTGGCCTGCCAAATTTTCAATGCCACATCGGTATTGCGGCATTGATGGGCCAAAACTACCAGCAAATCTACGTCTGAATCTAAGCGGGGCTTGCCATAGGCTTAGGAGCCAAACAAGGTAATCTGCTCTGGCTCGAAATGCTCGACGATTGACTGACAAAGGGATTGAATTTGCTTGGCTTCAACTATAACGACCAGTCCCCGTGCTGCTCACAGACTGTTTTAACCCACTATAGGGTTCAATATTTGCTGCGATCGCGTTTGGTTTGCCACTTGACGACGAGGCTACTGCCTCTGATGCCAACCTTCAGACTTTTTAGGTCGAGAGAACGGGCGTCAGTACAGTGGTTATACCAATTCTCTGAAGTGTGGCTACAGACGTTCTCTAGCCCCTCTGGGGCGGCAGAGCCAACGCCTCCGTTGCTCCTCTGGAGCCGCTGCGCGAACAGGGAACACGCTGGCTGAGCGGAGTCGTTTCGCAAGCGACATGAAACACACAGCGTCTCCCGAAGGGAGAAAGCCAGCAGTATCTGTAGCGCTATACCAAAGAATCGGTATTAAAAGGGCCAGCGGGGGATCGGGATGGGAATCACGTCGCGTACCTCATCGATAACGCGATCGACCGCCCGTTCTACCACGACATTCACCACGGCATTAGCGGCGGCCTCCAGGAACCCAGATTCGCCTGTGGCGGCGATGTCGAACACACAGCCTGCCATGAAATCGACGTCGATATTCGCCTCCTGGCACTGGCGAGTTGCTGCCTGAATCTGAGCCGGGGCAACCCCTACCAAAGACGGGTATCGACTGGGAAACGACCGATCCGTGAAGGTTTCGGTGGACTGACCTGGCCCATAGTCAAACAGGGATTCCGCCTGGGAGATGCGCCAGCTATCGCCAAACTGGCGGTAGAGCTGATTGAAGAAGGCGGTTTGAAACTGGTTCAGGGGCAGGGGTATGTCAATGACCCGATTGATCAGCTGGGTCACTGGGGCATAGACATCCTGGGTGGGGATCTGCTGACCGCTGCGATCGCGCAGATCATCACCGGGGTTGCCGTTGAGATCCCCCAGCAGGCCCGTCAGCTGTCCGGCCTCACTGCGGGTTACATAGGGGGTGATGTTTAAGAAGCTGGCCCCGCCTGCCTGAATGCTCCGCAGGGCGACACTTTCCCCCGTGGGCCAGGTGATGGTGTAGAAGCGTCCTGAATTCTCCACCCGACCGCCGCCTGGGAGGGGAAAGACAGCGTTGTTTAAAGGAATCGGGAGGCCGTCGACCCACAGAGGATTGCTGCCATCGGGAAAATTCTGGCTGTAAACGGCGACCCGCTGGCCCCCCACCTGCATCGCCACCGCCGTATTCAGAGAAAGATTACGGCGTCCTGGCACCTGGGTTTGACGGGCCTGGACCTGAAAATGGCCATCGGTGGTTTTGCTCAGGAGAAATTCGCCGACGGTCTGGAAGCTGTAGCGGTAGCCGTCGTAAGTAATGATGTGGGGATCGCCGAAGCTACTGCCGTGGGGGCGATCGCCGCTGTCCCCGCTGCCGCTGCTGGGTTCTTCCCGCTCACAGGGGGGCTCTTCGGTTTCAATTCTGATCTGGCCCGGTGTAAAGTCGGCAGTCGCGGCAATAATCACCTGGTCGGTAGAGATGGATTCTACCCCCGGTGGTGAACTACCGTCTTCGCACTGGCAGCTGTCTCCCTGGCAGTAGCGCCGACTAAAGCTGCCGTGGAAGCGCTCGGTATCCCGGTCGATGCGAATGGCACCGTAGCCATTCTCGACGCTGACGGTGACGATCTGACCCGCAGGTATGGGCAGGGTCCAGAGGTACTGGGTGGTGGCGGCGATCGCCGCGCCTCCCGGAGCCGACAGACTGCCCGCCGCCCGCCGATCACCGGTAATATTCGGCCCGTCGGTATCCCAATCGCGACCGGCACCGGAGTTACGCTCCAAACCCATGGGCCAGGTTTCCAGGAAGCGATCGCGCACCCCGGCCAGGTTCAACAAGCGATCGAACAGGGCGTCAGAGGCCGCGGGAAAATCCCCGCCGCTGGGGTCAAAGAAGCGATCCAGCAAGTCCCAGACCCCTGCCCCCTGGTATTCCAGATGCACGAAAAAGCCCACCGCGTCGTAGTCCCTCCCGGTCAGGGGCAGGGTTTCGGTTAGATACTTGGGCCAGCGAGCCCGACCTGCATTGGAAGCCGGGGCCAGCATTTGCCCCATCCATTCGGCAGAACCCTCCCAGAGCCACTCCGGCAGGGTTCGCAGGCTCTGCAGGCGATCGCGCTGGTAGCAGTGGCCTAGCTCATGGGCCAGCACGTGGATTTTGTCGTTGTCATCGGCAAGGCGGTTATAGCGAGCCAGCACAATCAGGCAGGTATCGGCTTCTGCGTAGGAGGAGGCATCCACCACTGCCCCGGCAGAGTTGCGGTAGACAAATACCGTTCTGGCATAGGTGCGATCGACATCTCGGCCAATGAAGTAACTCCGATCCGCATCTGAGTTACTAACCACGACAGGCCGCGTCAGGCGATAGCCCGTGTAAGACTCCAACCGGGGAATCAGGGCATCAATCGTAGCCTGGGCATCAACAACGGCGTGGGTCTGAGGCTGCATACCCAAAACAAAGCCCCCAACCAGTAGTCCCAATATCCAAAACCGAGCCCAGCGAAAACGCGCCATAGCAATCAACGTCAAAACAGGTATAAGTTTTGACGCCGCTTAGCCGGGGATGTCCGGAGAAGTTGATAAATCTTTAGGGGGAAAAGAGGGAATAGGGGGGAGGTAACAGGGGATGGAGGACTTATGGCCACAACCGCTTCGCAGCTCAGTTTAGTGGCATTAGCTGAAAATCGAATTTGCATCAGTGGCAATCCGATTGTGATCGCCTCTAACCCGATTTGCTACGCCAACAATCTGATTGCGACTTACCTCAATTCAGTTCGCCGTGGTGCAAATTGAATTTGTGCTGGTGGCAATGGCATTAAGGGCGATCGCAATTCAATTTGTACCTGTACAAAGGCTTTATTGCCTGGGAAACATAACCCTACGGAGCAGCGGCTGAACGATCAGCGGTGCCATCATCTTTCTAAAGGTCACGCTATGACAGATACCACTCGTCGCCTCGCTCCCAAACGCATTGAGCAGGATGTGCAGTCTTTTCAGAGCCTTGCCACCGTTGCCAACTATGTCCCCCTGCGAGAAGAAGCCACAGAAGCCGGGTTGCAGGAGCGCTATCGGGCCATGCTTGAGCGCCAGAAGCAGGAAACGGAAGCGGAAGTTCAGCTCAAAGCCTGCCGCGACCGGGCCCGACAGGCTGAATGGGAGTTTCACGAGGCGGTATTGGCGATGAAGCAGTCTGTGCTGGGGCAGTTTGGCCCCAATAGCGACGAAATTCAGGCTTTGGGCTACAAGCGCAAGAGCCTGCGAAAGCGCAATCGCCGTCGGGATGATCAGGCAGGTTCGGGGGATTCGGCCTATTTAACTCAGTTGGAATAATATGTGGAAAGTTTCTTGCGATCGAGCTGATTTAGGTAGATATGTAGAAAGTTTCTTGCGATCTAGCCTGAGAGGGATAATATGTGGAAACTTTCTGTCTAATAACATTGTTAGGCGCTTCAGAGATCGCTAGCAAGAATCAAGCAAATATCCGAGTGCTACACCCCTCTCTTTTGGATCTTGAGGTTCTTTAAGCAGATAAATCTTCCATTCCCTTCGAGTGAACGTACCTAGAGAACATTCATCTAAACCAAGCTTAACCAGTATGCGTGAACTATACTGTATCGTAACGGCGTGTAATTAGGCTGAGAAACGGAGGACTCTAGGTTGGCTCTATCAGCAATGTTCAGCGACTTTTTAAGCAATCTAGCAATAGATAACGCTGACGAAATAAGCAAGAGGTACGGAGAGGTTACGGCATCCTTAAATAAAAGATTTAGAGATACGGAATCTAAGACATTAAACTCATTGAGAGTGGGGTCTATCGGTCGATATACTGCTATCAAAGGCATCTCCGATCTGGATATGCTTTATATCATGCCAAAAGGTCTGTGGAATGAATACAAAGATAATAAACAATATCAGCTTCTATCTGATACAAAAGATGCTATCAAGTGCAGATACCCTAGAACTAAAGTATTTGTAGATCGCCTTGTGGTGTGCGTTCAATATACAAATTTCCACATAGAAGTACAACCCGTTTTTGAACAAGACGACGGAAGTTTTAAGTATCCTGATAGCTACAATGGTGGAGCATGGAAGATAACTAAACCTCGTGAAGAAATAAAAGCAATATCAGATTCAGATGTTCAAACCAATGGCAATCTTCGACGATTGTGCAAGATGGCTAGAGCCTGGAAAAATAAGCATGGCGTAGGTATCGGAGGGTTGCTAATTGATACACTAGCTTACAATTTTCTGAAATCGACAACTGATTACGATAATAAGAGCTACGGCTATTATGGTTTCATGAGTCGAGACTTTTTTGAATACCTAATGAATCAGCCTAACCAAGATTATTATGCAGCTCTTGGAAGCAACCAGAGAGTTAGGGTAAAGAAAAAGTTTCAGCGAAAGGCCAAGAAAGCTTACGATCTTTGTGTAAAAGCCATAGGAGCTGGTGATACAAATGCCGCTTATGACAAGTGGAAAAAGGTTTACGGCAGACCTTTTCCAAACAGACCGACTACAAGTAACGATACGGCAACTTTTTCTGAACAGACTTGGAGAAATACAGAACAATTTATAGAGGATATGTTTGTGATCGATATTCGACATAACATGACGATTGACTGTGACATATCTCAAAATGGATTTAGAGAAAATTCTTTGTCCTATTTTCTTCGCAACAAATTTCGACTTCACAGAGAGAAAGAGCTTAAGTTTTATATCAAAGATCATGATATTAAAGGCGATTACTCTATTTACTGGAAAGTCCTTAATCGTGGTGAGATAGCTAAACAGAGAGATATGATTCGGGGTGAGATATTCTCTGATTCAGGATCTGAAAGGAATTACGAAACTACAGACTTTAGAGGGGAGCATATAGTTGAGTGTTATGCTGTCAAGAATGGGGTTGTAGTTGCCAAGGATAGAATTGATGTGCCAATTGCATGACTTTTTCGAGTAGAGAAAACTTGCCAAATTGGTCGCGAAAAAGAGGAGAATTTGAATTTAAGTCTTTCGCTAATGCAACATCTTTGCAGAGGCTATAGCTTATGAAAGCTAAGGTTATAATCGTTCTTTAAGTCGCAAATGGAAGGTGATATATGGGACAACATCCCCAAGCTAGCACAAGTGATGTAGATAATGCTTGGGACATTCTAGAATCTCAAATCAGAGAATGTTATGGGCGTGTCGTTTATACTCATAAAGTACATGAGAAAAATGCCGACCTATATTTAGCGAGATTGAGAAGAACAAAAATTCTTCAAATACTACTTTCGGCAATAACTACAGGTGGAATTTTAGGAGTTCTATTCTCTAGTGGAGCTAAAGTTCTAGAGGTCATCACTGCTGCTACAGCGACCACCCAATTTTTCTTAAACACATATATAAAGGAATATAGTTTGAGCGATACGGCTGAAAGACATTCAGTTACCGCCAGCAAACTTTGGTCTATTCGTGAAAGTTATTTATCATTGCTTGCCGACCTCATTTCTCGTCAAACTACGTTGGATGATGCAAGGAAAATTCGAGAAGAACTTCAACAAGAGTTAGTGGCAATTTATGAGAAAGCGCCTCGGACTATTTCTAAAGCTTACAAAGAAGCTCAAAAGGCATTAAAATTGAATGAGGAGTTAACTTTTTCTGACGAAGAAATTGATCTATTTCTGCCGAAACCTCTGAAGAAGAAAAATCGTTAAAATCGAAAACTATGAGCCTAGAGGTGTAACACAATATGCTTGAGATATTCTTAAAGTGAGTAGTCAAAGCCTAACAACGCCCATGCACACCGACCGCCGAGGGTTAATCGGTAAGTTGTAAAGGTTTTCTGCGGCGGGTGATGGGCAACCGTTAGACTAACCGTCAACGTTATGTACTATTCAGCATCATTGCCAAATTAGGCGCTACCTCTATTCCCTAACTCCTGTTC
>PYEQ01000678.1 GCA_003017785.1 filamentous cyanobacterium CCP5
TCTGAGAACTCTCCCTCTCTCCCTCGCCCCCCGGCTCCCTCGCCCCCTTTCCCCATCGGCGCAGGGCTGCCTTAAAGTTCTTTTTGTTAACAGGTTCCCCTACCGACTGAGAAAGGGCTTTCCAAAATTTGGGGCCGACATCGGTGGTGAGGTAGTTGATGGAATAGCCTGCTTCGTCGGCGATTTGAGGATAGGTTTTACCCTGCCAGGAGCCTTCAAAAATAAGCGTCTCGATGTCGCTGAGGGATCGCCCCAGGGCTGTCTGCATGGCAGCATTGGCGATCGCAAGGGCTTCCTCAAACGGCATGGTTGACACAGCAGCAAACAGACTGATTCATCCATGACATTACCGGAAGAGGTCCGCAATTTCGGTAGCCTACAGAGTTTTATTAGATGGCAAGACTCGGGTCAGTGCTTGCCCCACTTTGAGCAATCCAAGGTCATCTGCTTCTTGTGGGGTGATATCAGGCAGCTGGTGCAGCAGAGCATCCCAGGTGGAGTGGGTTTGCAACGCTGCAACGACGATCGCTAACGGCTCAGCCAGAATCGCTGGAAAATCGGCTTCTTCGGCAAGCTGCGGCTGATAGGCCAGATGCTCCTGGGGTGGAGAGAATTGAGCATTTACGCCGGGTTTGTTGCCGCGCGGATCGATACGGTACCAGCCCCATTCTGGCAGGTAGATAGCGTTGAAACCATGCAGGCTGTAGGGCGCACCCCGGTCGTCAAGGCTCAACCGCTGATAGCAAAATCCGGCTGGGATGTGGTTGGCCCGTAGCAAGGCCGCTAGCAGGTGGCTTTTGGCAAAGCAGTAGCCGGTTTTGTGCTGGAGCGCATCGGACGCGCGACAGGTGACGGGATTCATCTGGTAGTCAACGCTGTGGCAGATCTCGTCGCGCACCCACTCGAAGCAGGCTTGAGCGATCGCGTTGACAGAATCCTGCTCGGCAGCGAGCCGGTGGGCCAGGGCCAGCACTGCGGGATGCTGCCAGTCAATCACTGCCGTTGCGCTTAAATATGGAGCCATCATCGGGTTTTCCCCTGCAACTTGATCAAGGCGGCGACAAAACACGTGAACGGTGTGGGTTTTCTTTCCAAAGGTCCGAGGGGGAGTTTGGCGAATTTCTTTAAAGCCCATGCGCTGCCAGAAGGCGCGACCGGAAGTGTTAGGCGCGATCGCTGACAGCGCCACGTTGTTAACGCCTTGTTCAACCAACCACTGCTCAAACGCTTGGTAAAAGGCCGAGCCCAAGCCTCGGCCTCGCTGGTCAGGGGCAAGCAGCATCAGCCCAATCCACCAGGTTTCTTCATCGGGGTACTGCTGTGCGGTGGTAATGACCCCCACCAGCCGCTCTTGAGCATTGCACAGCCCAAAAAAGTGCAGGTCATCGGGGGATTTGCCCTCGGGAACATCGGTGAATTCGTCCTGGGCGGCGGTGAGGCTGGGGGCCGTTCCTTCCGTCATGACAAAGAAGTCGGTGCAGGCAGCATAGAGGACTTGCAGGCGATCGCTGTCCTGGCGGGTTAGCCGGATAACCCGATAATCAGGGTGATTCACCGTAAAAGGGGCAGGGTCAAGCATGGGCAAGGGAATCGAGAAACGGCTGGCGGGTCTTGTCATCGAGCTAGCCTGCGGAATGGATACAAAAAGCGCAGGTATTACTCAGCAATCAAATCGGTGTTAGGCATTGTCCGGCATAGAAAGAATCAGGCTATTCAAGCTTTAAGTCTTACGCGTTGTACAAAAAAGACAGCCGCTTTTGCCTACGCGATAACGTGATCACCACGATAAATCATAGATTTCCATAGGTTCTGCTTAAACACAATCCATAGCTTTTCCCTAGAGACAGGAATCGGCTGATTCTCTACAGTTGAAGACGAACACAAAGCAGAACATCTGTGGCTTATGACTGCAGGGTTGAACTAAGGGCACGGCTTTATTAGTTCAAAACAGAATCGCAAAAATCTCACAATCTCATTCACCAAATCCCTTCAGCTGTGACTCTAGCAGCCAGCGATAGTTAATGCTTATCTCAGAAGAAAAGTATGACTGAAGTCACTGTAGAAACGCTTTTTCCCGAAATTCCTGAAAATCCCGATATCAGCGTTTTAACGAACTTTGCCCTCACGCCCAGGAGAACACCTCATGTTTGCCAACGCGATCGCCAATCTCTTCCACATGGACAACCAGACCTGGGCCGGACATGCCCATCCCCGGTGTTTCTGGACGCGCCTGACGGTGATGCCTTTGCTGGTTCTCGCCATCTGGAGCCGAGTCTGGCTGGGTGGATGGTCTCTGGCATTGATCGCCATCGCGCTGCTGTGGAACTGGGTCAACGCCCGCCTGTTCTCGGCTCCGAAATCCACTAATAACTGGGCCTCCAAAAGCGTCTTTGGCGAGCGATTGTGGATCAACCGGCAGCAGGTGCCCATTCCTGCCCGTCACCGAGTCTTTCCGATCGGGCTGACGGGCCTCTCAGCCCTGGGGGCCGCGATCGCCTGCTATGGCCTGTGGGTATTGAACCTGCCCCTCACCCTATTGGGCCTGCTGCTGATTTACATCGGCAAGCTCTGGTTCCTCGATCGCATGGTCTGGCTCTACGAAGACATGAAAACCGCCACGCCGGAATATGCCAGTTGGCTGTATTAACCCTCCACTCTTAGCAGCCGACAAGTTCATCAAGACAATTTTCCAATCCAACCCTCGAACAGTTAAATGTTTGAACGTTTGAACGTTTGAACGTTTGAACGTTCCCCAATACCCCAATACCCCAATAC
>PYEQ01000679.1 GCA_003017785.1 filamentous cyanobacterium CCP5
ACACAGGTGGTGCATGGCTGTCGTCAGCTCGTGTCGTGAGATGTTGGGTTAAGTCCCGCAACGAGCGCAACCCTCGTTTTTAGTTGCCATCATTCAGTTGGGCACTCTAGAGAGACTGCCGGTGACAAACCGGAGGAAGGTGGGGATGACGTCAAGTCATCATGCCCCTTACGTCCTGGGCTACACACGTCCTACAATGCTACGGACAGAGGGCAGCGACCTCGCGAGAGTGAGCTAATCTCATAAACCGTGGCACAGTTCAGATTGCAGGCTGCAACTCGCCTGCATGAAGGCGGAATCGCTAGTAATCGCAGGTCAGCATACTGCGGTGAATACGTTCCCGGGCCTTGTACACACCGCCCGTCACACCATGGGAGTTGGCCACGCCCGAAGTCGTTACTCTAACCGTTCGCGGAGGAGGGCGCCGAAGGCAGGGCTGATGACTGGGGTGAAGTCGTAACAAGGTAGCCGTACCGGAAGGTGTGGCTGGATCACCTCCTTTTAGGGAGACCTACCGTTGATAACTCCGAGGAATGATTTAGGAGTATCAACTGGTCAACCAAGGTCGGTCGGAGCCTTTTAAGAATTTCTAAGCTATGTCGGGGTCTACTAGGGCTATTAGCTCAGGTGGTTAGAGCGCACCCCTGATAAGGGTGAGGTCCCTGGTTCGAGTCCAGGATGGCCCACTGTGTGGGGGTATAGCTCAGCTGGTAGAGCGCCTGCTTTGCAAGCAGGATGTCAGCGGTTCGAGTCCGCTTACCTCCACTGAGAGTAAAGAGCTATAGGTAAAAGTTCAGCCCAATGTATTTTGGTTTGCTTGATTTGGCGAGCGAGAATATATTGTGCTGAGTTTTTTAGACTCAGCGAGAACCTTGAAAACTGCATAGAGAATGAGAAAGTGTAGGTAGATACACAGATACGAGTTCGCTGATAGCGAGAGAAAGGTCAAGCTATAACGGGCTCACGGTGGATACCTAGGTACGCAGAGGCGAAGAAGGACGTGGTTACCGACGATACGCTTCGGGGAGCTGGAAGCATGCATTGATCCGAAGATTTCCGAATGGGGCAACCCTAAGTACGGCCCGCTGAATCCATAGGCGGGCGCGAGCGAACCCAGCGAACTGAAACATCTTAGTAGCTGGAGGAAGAGAAAGAAAACTCGATTCCCGAAGTAGCGGCGAGCGAACTGGGAAGAGCCTAAACCAGTGGTTTTTACCACTGGGGTTGTGGGACGGCGATATGGACCTGAAAAGTTAGACGAAGCAGCTGAGAACTGCACCAGAGAAGGTGAAAGTCCTGTAGTCGAAAGCTGGCAAGGCCTAGCCGGATCCCGAGTAGGCCGGGGCACGAGAAATCCCGGTTGAATCCGCGAGGACCACCTCGTAAGGCTAAATACTCCTGCGTGACCGATAGTGAACCAGTACCGCGAGGGAAAGGTGAAAAGAACCCCGGGAGGGGAGTGAAATAGAACATGAAACCGTGAGCTTACAAGCAGTTAGAGCACGATTAAACGTGTGATAGCGTGCCTGTTGAAGAATGAGCCGGCGACTTATAGGCACTGGCAGGTTAAGACGAGAATGTCGAAGCCAAAGGGAAACCGAGTCTGAATAGGGCGTATTTGTCAGTGTTTATAGACCCGAACCCGGGTGATCTAACCATGTCCAGGATGAAGCTTGGGTGATACCAAGTGGAGGTCCGAACCGACCACCGTTGAAAAGGTGGCGGATGAGGTGTGGTTAGGGGTGAAATGCCAATCGAACCCGGAGCTAGCTGGTTCTCCCCGAAATATGTTGAGGCATAGCGGTCATGATTATAGCTGGGGGGTAAAGCACTGATTCGGTGCGGGCTGGGAGACCGGTACCAAATCGAGTCAAACTCAGAATACCCAGTGGACACATGGCCAGTCAGACGGTGGGGGATAAGCTTCATCGTCGAAAGGGAAACAGCCCAGACCACCAGCTAAGGTCCCCAAATCAATGCTAAGTGGGAAAGGAGGTGGGATTGCAGAGACAACCAGGAGGTTTGCCTAGAAGCAGCCATCCTTGAAAGAGTGCGTAATAGCTCACTGGTCAAGCGATCCTGCGCCGAAAATGAACGGGACTAAGCATTGTACCGAAGCTGTGGACTTGTTTTTAACAAGTGGTAGGGGAGCGTTCTGTTTTGGGAGAAGCATTAGCGAGAGCAGATGTGGACGAAACAGAAGTGAGAATGTCGGCTTGAGTAGCGAAAATATGTGTGAGAATCACATACCCCGAAACCCTAAGGATTCCTCCGGAAGGCTCGTCCGCGGAGGGTTAGTCGGGACCTAAGGCGAGGCCGAAAGGCGTAGTCGATGGACAACCGGTTAATATTCCGGTACCGATGTCGGATTGTGGCGGGGGACGGAGAAGGCTAAGACAGCTGGGAGTTGGTTACCAGTTCAAGCATACGAGGTGATGAGGGACGGCGAAAACGTTCTGAGCTGAGTTGTGAGTACGACCCGTTACGACGGGGAAGTGTCTGATGTCAGGCTTCCAAGAAAAGCCCGAACCACGTTAATCCGATATTGCCCGTACCCGAAACCGACACAGGTAGGGAGGTAGAGTATACCAAGGGGCGCGAGATAACTCTCTCTAAGGAACTCGGCAAAATTGCCCCGTAAGTTCGCGAGAAGGGGTGCCACCGAGAGGTGGTCGCAGTGAAGAGTCCCAGGCGACTGTTTACCAAAAACACAGGTCTCCGCTAAGTCGCAAGACGATGTATGGGGGCTGACGCCTGCCCAGTG
>PYEQ01000680.1 GCA_003017785.1 filamentous cyanobacterium CCP5
GGAGGAGATAGGGAGCTTGCCCTGAGCGGAGTCGTTGACGTGGCCTCTCCCAGAGGGAGAAAGTCAGCGGGGAAATAGGAGTCCACAGTGATTAATTCTGTTACGGTTTTTTCTGCATTGTTAAATCTGTGGGGCAATGTGATTTGCCGCTTGGGGCTTTGAGTTTACTGGTAGATATGGTTTCAGTTTGAGGTTAGCGACATGGTGTTTCTGTGCCCTCAACGTCAGCATGACTTAATTCCTCAAGCCCATCCCCCTGAGACTGACCTGGCTCTCGCCAGTGAGATCAAAGACTTTCGGACATGGATGTTTCAGCTGTTTCAGCAGAAAATTTCTGCCGCGATCGCAACCTATCCAGACGAAGAAGATCAGGACAGGCTATACGCCAAAATTCGCCCAGGCCTGGACAACTGCCCCGAAATCATGGTGGCCCATCAGCGGCGGGGAGAGCTGCAAGATCAGCTGTGGGCTAACGTGTTAGAAGCCATTGATCGCGATCGCCTGCGGCTTGATGCCGTTTACAATGCTCACCGGTCAGGCAGCGGCAGGGTAGAGCTCAATTCAACCCTCAATATTCCTGTCCATCAGCAAAAAACCCATATTCACCGGATGCCAGGGGGCTATCTGCAAGATCTAGAAGCGGACAGCTATGGTTCTGGCCTGCTGTATGACCACGGCGTTTTCCTATACGGACGGGGCTGGTTTGGCCCGTTAAACGACGAACTCGGGCAAACCGTGATTCACCAGGTTTTGAATCAGCACTATCCTGATTTTCAACCCGTCAACATCCTGGACTTGGGCTGTTCCGTAGGGCACAGCACCCTGCCCTATACTTCAGCTTATCCAGAGGCCCGGGTAACGGGAATTGATTTGGGGGCTTCGCTGCTGAGATATGGGGCGGCGCGGGCCAGCGTTCTTGGTGAAACGGTGCAGTTTGCCCAGCAGAATGCCGAAAGCACTGACTTTGGCGATCGCTCTTTAGACCTGGTCGTGAGCCATATTCTGCTGCATGAGATGCCGGGGGCAGCGCGGCGGCGGGTATTTGCCGAAAGCTACCGGCTGCTCAAACCAGGAGGGCTGATGGTGCATCTGGAGAGCCAGCTGTTTTTGGAGCCACCTAATCTGGTGGGCCGGTATTTTCGCGACACTGAGGTTTGGGCGAACTCCGAGCCGTACCTGGCATCCTCTAAGTTTGAGGATTTTCCCAGGTATGCCCTGGAAGCCGAATTTGCCCCAGAAGCATTTCAGATTTACCGCGTGCCGGGTCATTACGGCAGCCAGAATGGCGATCCGACCCCTCGGTGGATAGCTCTGTGTGGGACCAAAAACTAGTCCCCGAGGCGAAGCATGGTTGGGTACGCTGGCGGTTTACCCAGCCTACGTCCCCTCACCCCCTGACCTTTTTCCGCGCCTTTTCCCACCACCCCTCCAGGGTCAGCCGCAGCACCCGACCGGGAGACAGCCCCGGAATATCGGCTCCGTAGCTGTCGATGCGATCGCAAAATTCGTTGATCTCGGCCAGAATCACGGCCAATCGCTGGAGAATGCTATCGGTGCGAAATTCAGCCAGAGTAGTGGCTGACAGGCTTCGATGGGTTTCCCCCCGTACCGCTTTGAGGATGCGCTCGACGTCATAGCCGGTGGCGTAGCAGCCGATTTTGTAGCAGTTGAAGCCCGGATCGAGGTAGTCGGCCAGGGCGCTATTCACGCTGGAAAACACCTGGGCTCCACAGGCCATCGCCTCCATGGGGGGCAGGCCGAAGCCTTCGCTGACTCGGGAGGTGGCCCAGTATTCTGCCGAGTCGTAGAGGTAGACGCGGGTGCGGTTGAACAGTCCGGCCAGATCTTCGACGTAGCGATCAAGGAGAACTAGGTTGCAGTGGGGCTGGAGGGCGGGGACGAGCTGCTGCATCAGGTAGCGGGAGGACTTGCGGGCCTGCACCAGCACGTCGATGTCGCGGGGCTGATGGCGATCGCTAAATTCCTCTGAAACGTGGTTGGGCAGGTAGTAGATCAGGGCGTTGGGCGATCGCTGACCCCAGTAGCCCATGGAGTTGCGGCTGACGGTGAGAATCGGGATTTCCGGCGACAGACGAAAGCCATAGCCGCTGCTGTGGGCGTGGTAAATGACGTGGTGCCCCTGCAATCGTTTCGCCAGCTTCGGCACGTGAAAGCCCCAGCTAATCACGAAAATTGCCTGGGCAGATTCAGGGCGCTGCAGCAGATCGTCGAGAAACAGCCCGTTGGCTTCCCGCTGCTGGTAGGTGACCAGTTCCGCCCGGCAAATCTGCTGGGCCAGCTTCAGGGTTTTAATTTCCGCAAACAGCCCGCCGCAGGCATAGCGCCCACCGGTGCCCGGAACTAAGAAGTAGAGGGGACGCATGGCCGCCACCGAGCTGATCAACCTCAGGAATCAGATTTAATCAAGCTAAAAATTTTGCGTTTTGAGCTGGGTAGTCAGTTTAAAACGCAAAACTAAGAACTTAAAAATCATCCCTAAGCATCTTAGACGGCTTTTGGGGGGCTAAATTGGCGAGTTTGCTTGAGGGCATCCAGGAAAGCGTAGACCGCTGGGGTATGGAGGGCATCTTTGAGCACTGAGGCCCCGATCGGGCGGGAAATCGGGAAGGGCAATGTGCAAACGCTGACATCCTCAGGAATCGGGGCCGCCGCCAGCCGTGGCAGAATGGCGATGCCCAACCCCTGCCGCACCATTGCCACCATCGAAGAGTCGTGGCGAATTCGATACGCCAGCTTCAGAGG
>PYEQ01000052.1 GCA_003017785.1 filamentous cyanobacterium CCP5
GGATGTATCGTTATCTCTATGCAAGCTGCCGTGAGCAATGTTCGCACCGTCTCGGACGCCAAGCGTGACTTCTATAAGCACCACGCTCGCCCCATCAATTCGATTTATCGACGGGTAGCTGATGAGCTGCTGGTGGAGATGCACCTGCTGTCCGTCAATTCAGATTTTCAGTTTGACCCGATCTACGCTCTGGGGGTCGTCACCTCCTTTGATCGCTTCATGCAGGGCTATGAGCCCGCCAAAGATCGCGACTCTATTTTCAACGCTATCTGTCGAGCCATCGGCAGCACCCCCGAAGAATACCGCGAGGCGGCGAACTGGGCAAAGTCTGCCGTCGCCGATATGAGCCTGGACACCTTTAAGCAGCAGTTCGAGGATCTAGAGGCCGCTGCGGGGCAAGAGGGGTTCCGGGGCATGCTCAGCGCGATCGCTAGCCGCGATCGCTTCAAATACAACCGCCCCTTTGGTATTGGCCTCTACACCCTGGTCGAAATGCTCGACCCGGAGGCACTCAGCGACAAAGAACAGCGGGAAAAGCTATTCACCGACCTGTGCAGCCAGCTCAACTTCTCCGCCGACAAGCTGGTGAAAGACCTGGACCTTTACCGCAGCAACCTGGAGAAATTCGCCCAGGCCCAGGAAGTGATGAAGGACATGCTAGCCGCCGATCGCAAGAAGCGGGAAGATCGGGCCAAAGCCGCCGCTGAAAAAGCCACGGTCCCGGCAGACGGTGGGGCTGATGAGAGTGAGCCTGAGCCTGAAAATTCAGAGCCTAGCTGACCGCTATGCCCTAGCGCTAGGGTGCTGCTCGGGGCATCGTTGGCTAAACAGAAACAGTGACTCGATTGCATCCATAGGCCTCAAAAGCAAAACCCCCCGCAGACCAATTGGTCTGCGGGGGGTTTCTTAAGGGCTATGACAGCCCACCAATACTCTCCCTACTGTAGGGAAGAAAGGGCTAATCCGGACTCTGAGGCCACTTCCGTCGAGTTGATATCGATCTTGACCGGTCGGGTTTTCCAGACCTCATCGGCGTACTGGCCGATGGAGCGATCCGAGGAGAATTTACCCGAACGGGCCGCATTCAGAATGGACATCCGAGTCCAGTGGGTGCGATCGCGGAAGGCATCCGACACTTCGTTCTGACACTGAATGTAGGCGTCATAGTCCGCCAGTAGCAGGTAAGGGTCAGAATACAGCAGGTTCTCTACCAGGGGCTTGAACAGCTCGCGATCGCCGTTGGAGAAATCTCCCGCTGCAATCCGATCCAAGATGCCCCGCAGCTCGGGGTTGTTCTGGTAGTACTCAAAGGGGCTATAGCCTGAAGCCTTCAGGGCATAAACCTCAGGGGCGGTCAGACCAAACAAGAAGAAGTTCTCAGCCCCGACTTCCTCGCGAATCTCTACGTTAGCTCCGTCCAGGGTGCCAATGGTCAGGGCACCATTGAGGGCAAACTTCATGTTGCCGGTGCCAGAGGCCTCCTTACCCGCCATGGAAACCTGCTCGGACAGATCCGCCGCCGGATAGACATGCTGGGCTAGCTTGACGTTGAAATTCTCCAAGAAGACGACCTTGAGGCGATCGTTCACCGCCGGATCGTTGTTGACCACATCAGCGATGGAGGTGATTAACTTGATAATCAGCTTCGCCATCCAGTAACCAGGGGCCGCCTTACCACCAAACAAAATGGTACGGGGGGGAATATCCAGACCCGGATTGGCCTTCAGCCGCTGATATAGGGAAATAATGTGCAGAGCAGTCAAGTGCTGGCGCTTGTATTCGTGGATGCGCTTCACCTGAATGTCAAACATGGAGTCCGGATCTATGACGATGCCGCCCTTGGCCATGATATAGGTCGCCAAGTCCCGCTTATTAGCTCGCTTAATGGCGTGCCACTGATCTCGGAAGCCGGCATCATTGGCATAGGGTTCGAGCTGCTTGATTTGCTCTAGGTGGCGAATCCAGTCATCCCCAATGGTGTGATTGACCAGCTCTGTCTGGCGAGGATTGCTGAGGGCAATAAAACGGCGGGGGGTGATCCCGTTGGTCTTATTGTTGAATTTCTCGGGATAAAGCTCGTAGAAATCTCGCAGCACGTCTTTTTTCAGCAGCTCAGTGTGGAGCGCAGCGACGCCGTTGATGGCAAAACTACCCAGGCAGGCTAGATTGGCCATTCGCACCGATCGCCCACCGTCTTCTTCAATCAACGATAGGCGCCGAATTTTGTCCGCCGTAATCTCGGGAAAACGCTCGGTGAGTTCCTCCAGGAAGCGGTGGTTGAGCTCATAGATAATCTCCAGGTGGCGGGGCAGCATAGCCCCAAACAGAGACACAGGCCACCGCTCTAGGGCCTCTGGCATCAGCGTGTGGTTGGTGTAGGCAAAGGTCTTTTGGGTGATGCTCCAGGCCCTATCCCAGTCGAGGCCGTGGTCGTCCATCAGCAGCCGCATCAGTTCGGCCACGGATACGGCCGGATGGGTGTCGTTGAGCTGAACGGTGAATTTCTCGTGGAACTGATCGATAGTCAGCCCCTGACCCTTGAGAATGCGAATCATGTCCTGGAGGGAGCAGGAGACAAAGAAGATCTGCTGAGCGAGGCGCAACTGCTTGCCCTGGTGCAGGTTGTCGTTGGGGTAGAGAACCTTAGAGATGTTTTCTGAAGACAGCTTGTGCTGCACCGCTCCAACGTAGTCCCCGGAGTTGAAGGCGTCAAAGTCAAACTGCTCAGGGGCCTGGGCCGACCAGAGTCGCAGGGTATTGCAGGTGTTGGTTTTGTAGCCCAGGATTGGCGTGTCGTAGGGCACCCCTTCAATCACCCGAGAGGGAATCCAACGTACCCGGTAGTTGCCCTCAGCATCGGCATAGGTTTCGGTGTGACCGCCGAGCTTGACGGGCACCGCCCATTCCGGACGCTTGAGCTCCCAAGGATTTCCCGGGCGCAGCCACTTGTCACTGTGCTCCACCTGCCAGCCGTCACGGATGGCCTGCCGGAAAATACCAAATTCATAGCGAATACCATAGCCGATGGCGGGTAGTTCCAGGGTGGCCATGGAATCCTGGTAGCAGGCGGCTAAGCGGCCTAGGCCGCCATTGCCAAGGCCTGGTTCTTCTTCCTGGTTCAGCAGATCGTCCAGGTGCAGGCCCAGTTCGTCCATGGCCTGACGGGCGGTATCTTCAATGCCAAGGTTGATCAAGTTGTTGCCAAGCTGTGGCCCCATCAAGAATTCGGCAGACAGGTAGGCCACTGTACGGGAAGCGTGGGCAGTGTAGGTGGCGGCGGTGTTAATCCACCGCTGCAGGATGCGATCGCGAACGGTATAGGCCAGGGCCATGTAGTAGTCGTTCTTGGTCGCTAATTGGGGAAATTTGCCCTGTACGTAATAGAGGTTGTCGAGGAAAGCTCGCTTAAGGGCTTCAACGCTGAGGCCTGTACGGTCGTCTTCTACCTGAAAGGATTCGACCTGGGGTTGTGCAGTGTGCATAAAAGTTCCTTCTTGACTTGCAAGAATGCTTGCTGGAGGCCATCCCGCTAATGAGATAGCTCAATGCCTATTCAAGCGCGGGGATCAAAAGCTGTGAAGATCAAGGCTTCCCATCTCCAACGGTGGCGAAATCCACAGAAAAATTATAGATTCTCCAGAAAAGCAGAATAGCTGGTCGTTTGAGCCGACTCGATTCCCTTTAGCGTAAAGTAGCAAACTAGAGAGTAATCTTTTAGACTTTCTGAAGTTTTATCAGAGCACAGCCATTCTCCGCTGGATTCAACCGGCTTGAAATGATTTAGGCACAACGATTACAGCGTTTCACTCAATCTTTATGCGAATCGCCGCAGCTCACATTCCCAAGGCTTGGCTCCAAACAGGACGAATGAGCGGCTGGAAAGGACATTTTCCTTAATGAAACTACATTGTTACGCTGCCTCTCCAGCGCCCTAAGGCCACCCTGGGTCTAGGTGCTGGCGTTTGGGGTTCAAAGGTTGTTTTGTCGGTTGCTAATTTTGCAACCAAGGCCGGTTTTGCTCGGGCAGATGGCACGGTAGGGGTATCAAAGCAGTGTTCCTGGATAGGAACAGTTGGAGTAACTATGAAACAGTCTGTAATCGCTTACGCGGTTTCTCTGTCAGTGCTGGTGGGGGTGGGGGTTGTCGCCGTTGCCGGGATGAGTGTTTTTACCCCGGCCGCGATCGCCCAAGAAACCATGCGCACCCTGACGGTTACCGGGCGGGGCAGCGAGTCGGCAGCGACTACCCGTGCCAAGGTGACTCTGGGAGTCGAAATCACCGGCAAGACAGCGGAAGAAGTGCAGCAAGAAGTGGCTCGACGGGCCTCAGCGGTGGTGGATCTACTGCGATCGCGCAGCGTCAGTGAGCTAGAAACCACCGGTCTGCGCCTGAATCCCCAGTACAGCTATGAGAATGGGCGATCTGAGCTGGTGGGCTACCAGGGGGTCAACACTGTCAGCTTTAAGGTGCCAACGGCGGAGGCTGGCCCCCTGATTGACGAGGCGGTGGCGGCAGGAGCCACCCAGGTACAGGGAATTGAGTTCATGGCGGAGGATGAGGCGATCGCCACGGCCCAGGAAGTGGCCCTGCGGGAAGCCACCCAGTCGGCCCGCCGTCAGGCGGACGCAGTATTTGACGCCCTGGGCTTCACCGCCCGTGAAATCGTCAGCATTCAAATCAATGGGGCAAACGTGCCGATGCCGCTCCCCGTAGCCGCTCGGTTGGAGGCGGCGAACGCCGATGTTTCAACTCCGGTAATTGGTGGCGAACAGACGGTGGAAGCCACTGTGACGCTACAGATTAGCTACTGAGTCAATATCTTGCAGTGGGGAAATCTCAGCTTTCTGGTATTTCCCCCCCCGGCGAACCAGATAGTCAATATCTGGATAGCTGATCCCAGTAAGATTAATCAAGGTCGCTTCCTCCTGGGGCTATTCAGCAAAAGCTATGGTGCAAGTCTCCTCGGATTTCACTGCTGGTTTTCTCAAGCGATGGACAGTTGATGACTACCATCGGATGATCGAGGCAGGCATTTTGACCCCTGATGATCGGGTCGAACTACTCGATGGGCAAATTGTTGAGATGGTACCCCGAGACCCTCCCCATGCCTCCCGTATCGACGATGGTGGAGATTATCTAAAAGCGGTTTTTGCCAAACGGGCTAAAGTGCGAGTTCAACTGCCTGTGGTGCTAGCGCCTGGTTCAGAACCGGAACCTGACTTCGCCGTTGTTCACATTGACGAGAATCGCTATCGAGATCGCCACCCAGCTCCGCAGGATATATTTCTGCTCATCGAAGTTGGTGACTCCACGTTGAAGCGAGACGTTCGGAAAGCCAAGATTTATGCTCGGGCCAATATTTGCGAGTATTGGATTGTCGATATCAACCAGCAGCAGGTAACGATACTGCGCGATCCCCGGGGGGGCAGCTACCAGTCTGAACAGATTCTGGTAAAGGGTAGCCAAATCAGTCCTTTACGCTTTCCCAGCATCAGCATTAGCCTTGATCATTTAATTTTTTAGCATCAAAAACTCGATGCTATTCTTACTCTTTCTCCTTCGCTGGTAGCCACTTTTTACGCCATTGGGAAGTGGGCTTTAGGGCAGAAACGGACTGTTCTTGCGAGCGGCGATCGCAAATCTCTTCCCGTGTCCCCCGCAGTGTCGGATCCCGGTGAGGTACTGCCGCCCTGGTTTCGAGATGTTCGATCTCCTGCTGAGACAGGGGCACGAGAGTATCTGGCTGCCACCGGGCGGCGGTTCCCGGCCATTTGCGACCCGTCGCCGTTGTTGCACCTATATATAAACCGATCTTCTGAAGCGCCGATCTAACCGCCGCCGCGCAGGAGTAGGTGGCCAGAATGCCATCAGGGGCAAGGCGATGGGCTACCTGGGCCAGAAATTCTACCGTCCACAGCTCCGGGCAGTGGGGTGGCGAAAAGGGGTCTAGAAAAATAAAGTCGGCCTGCCAGTCCGTCACGGTTTGAATCGTCTGACGGGCATCCCCTAGCAGGAGTTGGGCGGTTAGGGTATCGGTGTGAACTTCCTGGCGGTTGGCGAGGAGCGTCAGGGTGTTAAGAACAGGCGGCGACCAGCCCTGATGGTGGTGGTGGTGGAGCGATCGCAGCGGCACCCGCCCATCCAGTTCTAGGGCTATCAACTCCACCTGACAGCCTGGATTCACTTGCCACAAAGCTTCCAGAGCCGCCGCGCTGTTGTAGCCCAGTCCGTAGCACACGTCTAGAACTCGCACGGGTGAACTCGAGGCCCGTGCGACCAATCCGGTAGCTTGAACGTAGGTTTCCTGCGCCTCGGTGCGGGCCCCAGCGCGGCTGTGGAACCACTCACCGAAGTCCTCTGAGAAGAAGGTCAGGGAACCGTCGCTAGTGGGTTCGGGAACTAAGTCACCGGTCAGAATTGGAGGAATATGAGTCATTTGACGTTAAAGCCGTCTGTAAGGCCACAATTGCGCCTGGAAGCCAGGTTTACCTCTCGTTGGGTGACAATCCCCTCGAACTCCGATGCCCTGGACCTCCCGGAAGGGGTGGTCTGTCAAAGGTGCTTTAGCGCTTCGCACCGCATAGGGAGCGCAGATTGTTGAGTCGCTTTATCAGATCCCTCGTTCTGTTCGACTCTAGATCTACAGGACCGCTTCTATCGTAAGGTTGTGCAATCAACCTAGGAATCGATAAACCGCCATCGCCTCAATCCCTCGCAGTCAGAGACGGCCTATTTTTCCGGGGGGGAGTTAGGCCCCCACGCAAGGGGGTTTGGGGGCAGGCCCCAAGGTTTGCCGCCCGAATCCTGGCAGTGCTGCTTTGCCCATGTTCAGCTTTTCTGGGGGTGGTTAATTAGATGCATAAGCAATTGTTACAGTCGCTTAACGAGATATGCGTAACAATGGGAGTTAAGAAACTTAGATGTTGTTAAAGCCGGTGCCCACAGGTTCCGGTGTCTAGATCAAGTCGGAGGTTTTTCCATGGTTGCAGCGGTTCCCCAGCAAAAACGCCTCACTACCCAGGTGGTAGTGGTCGCACCGGAAACCACTACAATTCGCTCCCTGGACTGGGATCGCGATCGCTTCGACATTGAGTTCGGCCTGCAAAACGGCACCACCTACAACTCTTACATCATTCGCGGTGAAAAGCTGGCCCTGGTGGACACCTCCCACGCCAAGTTTCGCCAGCTCTATCTCGGCACCCTCAGGGGAGAGATTGACCCTGCCGACATCGACTATCTAATCATCAGCCACACCGAGCCCGACCACAGCGGCCTAGTGAAAGACATTCTGGAGCTAGCGCCCAACGTCACGGTGGTGGGCGCGAAGGTGGCGATCGCCTTTCTAGAAGACTTAGTTCACCGTCCCTTTGAGCGGCTGGTGGTGAAAAACGGCGACACCCTGGATTTGGGCAACGGCCATCTGCTGGAGTTCGTCAACGCCCCCAACCTCCACTGGCCCGACACCATCTTCACCTACGACCACAAGAGCCAGCTGCTATTTACCTGCGACGCCTTTGGTCTGCACTTTTGCAGCGATGCCACCTATGACGAAGATCTGGATGTCATCTCCCCGGACTTCCGTTTCTACTACGAGTGCCTGATGGCCCCCAACGCCCGCTCGGTACTCTCTGCCATGAAGCGCATGGATAAGCTGCCTCCGGTGAGCGTGATCGCCACTGGCCACGGGCCGCTGCTGAAGTACAACGTGGAAGAACTCACCGGCCGCTATCGCCGCTGGAGCCAGGAAAAGAGCCAGGCGGAAACCCTGGTGGCGCTGTTTTACGTGTCGGACTACGGCTATAGCGATCGCCTCTCCCAAGCGATCGCCCGGGGCATCACTAAAACCGGAGTGGCCGTGGAAATGATGGATATGCGTTCCGCCGACCCCCACGAGGTGAACGAACTGGTGAGCAAAGCCAAGGGCATCGTCATCGGCATGCCTCCCACCACCGGGGCCGGAGCCACCCAGGCCACCCTGGGGACGATTCTGGCAGCGGTGAACGGCAAGCAAACCATCGGCCTGTTTGAGTCCTACGGCGGCGACGACGAGCCGATTGATACCTTCTCCACCAAGTTTCAGGATCTAGATCTGCTGCCCGCCTTCGACCCGATTCGGGTCAAGGACACCCCCTCTGAAGCCACCTACCAGCTTTGCGAAGAAACCGGCACCGACCTGGGCCAGACCCTCAGCCAGAAAGGCAAGCTGAAGCAGCTTAAGTCTCTCGACGCCGACCTGCAAAAGGCCCTGGGGCGAATCAGCAGCGGCTTGTACATCATCACCGCCCAGAAAGGGGAAGTCACCAGCGCCATGCTGGCCTCCTGGATTTCCCAGGCCAGCTTCCAGCCCCTGGGCTTCACTGTGGCGGTGGCCAAAGACCGAGCGATCGAGTCCCTGATGCAGACCGGCGACACCTTCGTGCTGAACATTCTCGAAGAGGGCAGCCATATGGGGCTGATGAAGCACTTCCTGAAGCGCTTTGAGCCCGGTGCCGATCGCTTTGCAGGTATCCGCACCCGCCCTGCCCAGAACGGCTCTCCGATTCTGGCGGACGCCCTCGCCTACCTGGAATGCCAGGTAGCTAGCCGGATGGAGGTGAGCGACCACTGGCTGGTCTACTGCACCGTCAGCGACGGCAAGGTGTCCAATCCCGACGGCATGACCGCCGTCCACCATCGCAAAGTCGGCAACTATTATTGATTGGGTAAGGGGTGAGGGGTACAGGACGTTGATGCGGCGATCGCGCCATGCATATCGTTTCTCGAAAAGCCCTCTGGGATTTCTGGCAGAACTATCCAGCCAGTGAAGCGCCGTTGACCCGATGGTTCAAAATTGTCCAGGAGAGCGGCTTCGAGAATTTTGCAGACCTGCGGCGAACCTTTCCCAGTGCTGACCAAGTAGGGAACCTGATTGTTTTTAATGCTGGGGGAAACAAGTATCGGCTAGTTGCCTCAGTTCATTTCAACCGGGGCAAGGTCTACATTCGCCACATGCTGACCCATCAAGAATATGATCGAGGAAACTGGAAATCCTAGGTATGAAATCTTTAGCGCCGGAGCTTCAGCATCACTGGGAAGAAATTGCGCCTCTGCTCACGATTCGCAATGGCCATGACTATGAGCTGGCCGTCGAGCGTCTCAACGAGTTGTTGGATGAAGTCGGTACTGAGGAGAATCACCCGCTTTATAGCTTCCTAGACACCCTTGGCACCCTGATTGAAGCCTACGAAGCAGAATACCATCCGGTTCCTGAGGCAAAGGGCGCAGAGGCGTTTCAATATTTGGCCGAAGAACATGGGCTTTCCCCTGACGACTTTTCTGACATTGGGCCTCCAGACCAGGTGCGCTCCATCTTGAATGGAGATTGCGAACTCAATGCGAGCCAGATCCGCATCCTGGCTCAGCAATTCGGTGTATCTCCCGCTGTTTTTATTTAAAGCTCTCCATGACTACGACCGCATCCCAGGCTAGAGACGTTCAAATCTTCCCCATCGCGGCGGATACCACGGCGATTCGAGCTCGCAGCTGGAACCGCCTGCGGTTCGAGATTGAATACGCCCTGGAGCGGGGAACGACGGCGAATTCTTATCTGATTCAGGGAGATAAAACCGCTCTGATTGATGTTCCGGGGGAGTCGTTTACGGAGATTTTTATTCACCAGCTGAGTCCCCAGGAAAAGGCTGAGGGGCTGCCCCTGTGGAGTGATCTGTGGGCGCAGCTGCGGTGGGTGACCCAGGGGTACACGGGCAGCGATCGCCTCACCGCTGACCTGAAATCCCTGGACTATCTGGTGCTGGGGCACATCAACAAAAACCGGGCAGCCACCCTAACAGCCCTGTTGGATCTGGCTCCTCAGATCACGATTATTTGCTCCAATCCCGCCGCCCTCCTGCTGCCAGAGCTGCTGCCGGATCGGGACTTGGATATCCGCGTCATCAAGTCTGATGAGACGTTAGATCTGGGCAAAGGCCATCAGCTCACCTTCATTCCCACCCCCACCCCCCGCTGGCCTGATGAGCTTTGCACCTACGACGCGGGCAGCAAAATTCTCTACACCGACAAGTTTTTCGGGGCGCACCGCTGCGGCGATCAGGTCTTTGACGAAGACTGGGATGAGCTAATCGAAGATCGCCGCTACTACTTTGACTGCCTGATGGCCCCCAATGCCCGCCAGGTAGAGTCTGCCCTGGACAAGTTTGCCGATTTAGAGACCCGCGGCTACGCTCCCGGCCACGGCCCCCTGGTGCGCTACGGTTTCATGGAGCTGACCAAACAGTACCGCCACTGGAGCCAGCAGCAAAAAACTCGGGAGCAGCGGGTGGCGCTGATCTATGCCTCCGCCTACGGCAACACTGCTACCATCGCCCAAGCCCTCGCTCGCGGCGTCACTAAGGCCGGGGTGGCGGTGGAGTCAATCAACGCCGAACATGCCGACCCCGATGACATCAAAGCAGCGGTGGAGAAGTCGGCAGGCTTTCTGATGGGTTCCCCCACCCTCGGCGGTCATGCCCCTACCCAGATGCAGACGGCCCTGGGCATCGTCCTCTCAAATGCCTCTAAGACCCAGCTTGCCGGCGTATTTGGATCCTTCGGCTGGAGCGGCGAGGCGATCGACCTGCTGGAAAACAAGCTCAAAGACGGCGGCTACTCCCTGGGGTTTGAGCCGATTCGGGTGAAGTTTAAGCCCGACGACACGACCATCAAATACTGCGAAGAGGTGGGCACGGACTTTGCCCAATCCCTGAAGAAGGCCAAGCGGGCCAAGGCTCCCCGCACCCCTGCCACCTCCGTCGAGCAGGCGGTGGGGCGGCTGGTGGGTTCCCTGTCGGTGGTGACCGCTAAGCAGGGGGACGTGTCCAGCGCCATGCTGGCTTCCTGGGTATCCCAGGCCACGTTTACCCCGCCAGGGCTGACGGTGGCGGTGGCCAAAGACCGGGCGATCGAGTCGCTGCTGTATCCGGGCAGCCCCTTTGTGCTGAATATTCTGGCGGAAGGGAAATACATCAAGCCCATGAAGCATTTCCTCAAGCCCTTTGGCCCCGGCGAAGACCGGTTTGAGGGCATCGAAACGGACACCAATGAGGCGGGCATTCCGGTGCTCAAAGAGGCGATCGCCTATCTGGAGTGCGAAGTCAGCAAGCGGATGGAATGCGGCGACCATTGGCTGGTGTACGCCTTAGTCAAAGCCGGTGAGCTACAGGACGCGGACGCCAAGACCGCCGTTCACCATCGCAAGAGCGGCACCCACTATTAGGGATAGCTGGTAGCGGTTGGCATATTCCTCTAGAAGATAGGGCAACGGGGAAAGCGGCCAACTGTTAAGCTGCGTGAACTGGTTAGGAGCAAGGGGGTGGCCTAAGCAGATATGCTACCAGTAGGGATAATGGGCTGAATCCCAAGTCTGTAGCCTATCTCAGCCGCTCACGGGCGATGGATGACCCCATCGAGTTCACCTATCCGCACCCTATGACCGCTGCCCCTTTCCGTTCTGACTGCCGCCAGGATCGCCGTGATCTCCAGCGTTTTTTGCACCAGTGCTACTACAGCGCCGTCGAGACCGGTCGCCCCAAGATTGCCAGCCTCAGCTTTGCGATCGCGCCTGTCGATCCACTGCTGGCCTTAGAAGTTGTTGGCCAGTCTGAGGCAGACTGCCTTTACCTGGAACAGCCCAATCAGCAGCAGGCGGTGGCCGCCTTTGGAACAGCCCTCTATCACGAATCCAGGGGTGTCAGCCGCTGCCGTCAGGCCCATCAGTTTATTCGTCAGTGGTCTGCCCATGTGCTGGCTGGGCCATCCGCCGAGGACTTACCAAATCAGACTCGGTTCTTTTGCAGCTTTACCTTCTTTGACGATGATGGCACCTTGGCTCCTGCCCGGGTGTTTTTACCGACCTGGCAGGTGTCTCGCCAGCGGCAAAGCAGCTGGTTAACCGCTAATTTGGTGATCACCCCTGAGGTTTGCCTAGAGGATTTAGCCCAGCGGCTCGCCCATCAGCTAGAACGCCTGGCGAACCTGTCCTTTAGCGCCGGCTCTCCGCCCAGCTCTTTTCTAAACAAGAGCTACGACGGATCGAGCCATGGAGCGATCGCCTTTCAGCAGGCAGTAGAACGGGCGATCGAACGCATCCGCCAGCGCCAGCTCCGCAAAATCGTTCTGGCCCATGCGGCAGATGTGCTAGCCCCCCGGCCCTATTCTGTCTTCAATACCCTCCGTACCCTGCGGCAGCGATACCCTGACTGTCATATTTTTGCAATTCCGGCGGGGCAGGGGACTTTTCTCGGGGCTAGCCCGGAGCGGCTGCTGAGTCTGCGCCATCGGCGTTTAGTCACGGATGCTTTAGCAGGATCAGCTCCTCGAGGCAATACGTTGGCCGCAGATTCTGCCCTGGCGGATACCTTGCTCCATAGCCCTAAGGAACGAAATGAACACCAGTTTGTGGTGGACTTTTTGCTAAAAAAACTGACGGGCATGGACCTCAAACCTAGCTACCGCCCCACCCCCTCTCTGTTACAGCTGTCCAACATTCAGCATCTACACACCCCCATTCGCACCCTGGTGCCTGCGCAGATTCACCCGCTACAGCTGGTAGAAGCTCTGCATCCGACCCCTGCTGTCGCTGGAGTTCCCACCGCCGCTGCCTGCCAGCAGATTCGAGCGCACGAATCCTTTGACCGTGGCCTCTATGCGGCTCCGTTTGGCTGGATAGATGCCCAAGGCAATAGCGAATTTATCGTCGGTATTCGCTCGGCTCTGGTGCAGGGCGATCGCGCCCGCCTCTATGGGGGAGCTGGCATTGTCGCCGGCTCCGACGCCGCCCAAGAACTGGCAGAAGTGCAGCTCAAACTTAGGGTTTTAGGTGAAGCTCTAGGTTAAGCGTGCACTGCGTCGGCATGATTGGGCCTATAGGTTTTGGCGAAAACTCTAATGGCTTTACCAGCATCTGTCTCAGTGATTAAGACACAGCGCCCGAGCGGATCGACATCCCATTCTCCCAGTCCCGGTAGCTGGCTGGCTTCGACCCGTTGATAGCCGTCATTTTGCAGATGATAGAGCTTGATCGTGCCATCTTCCCAGAACTAAGCTTCTGTTCCCCTAAAGCTTTGTACCGTTCAAGCTTTCCGAAGCTGCCGCTGGTAAAAACCACCTCGATTGATAAATCCGGAATGGCTTTGACGGTGTCAATGCAGTAAGACTCGTCTGCCTGGGCAGAAACAACCCCCTCTGTCTCCTGGGTCATAGCCCCCATGGGCTGAAAGTCGAGGAGTGAGGGCATCCCTTTTACCGCTGACGGTATGCCAGGATCATAGCTTTAGACCCCGCTAAAGCTCGACCTCCATGGTGATTGATTTTCGCAATACCAATATTCTCTGGGCCTCAGTGCTCGTAGAAACCCTGGTCAGACTGGGGCTCAGAACTGCGGTAGTTTCTCCAGGTTCGCGATCGACGCCCCTGACGGTGGCTTTAGCTAGTCATCCCCAGGTCGAAGCGGTGCCGGTTTTAGATGAGCGATCGGCGGGGTTCTTTGCTCTGGGAATCGCCAAGCACACCGGAATCCCCGTGGTTTTGGTCTGCACCTCGGGGACGGCAGGGGCTAACTATTTCCCGGCGGTGATTGAGGCGAGAGAAAGCCAGGTACCGCTGCTGGTGCTGACGGCTGATCGCCCTCCGGAACTGCGAGACTGCGCTTCAGGGCAAACCATCGACCAGCAAAAGCTGTTTGGGGATTTCCCAAATGTCTATACGGAACTGGCCGTGCCTGTCCCTGAAATTGGCCTGCTGCGCTATCTCCGCCAGACCCTCAGTCATCTCTGGTAT
>PYEQ01000681.1 GCA_003017785.1 filamentous cyanobacterium CCP5
GACCGTTGCCAATCCGAATCGGCCTCTGCCGCTGAGGAGGGCTGCCCATCGGGGGCTGGCGCAGCGGCGGCGATCGCCGCTTCGGGCTGTTCTTGGGCAAAAGAGCTATTCCCAGGGAAAGCGATTGGCATTTCCCCACTAGCCGGGAGGTCTGCTGAAAGGCCGACTGGTGCTAAATCAGCCAGCTTGGGGGGCGCTGGGGCTGACAGTGAAGGCGATGGCGTCTGAGGGTCAGCAGCCGGAGGGGGCAAGTCTAGGCCTAGTTTTTCGATTGCCCGCTGGCAGGCTCGATCTTCGGCGATTTCGATCACAGGGTCGGCGGCTAGGGCACTAGCTAGCACTGAACCGTCGGCGCGAATGGTCGCCTGCACAACGTACTTATCGGCGTGGATGGTAAGTAGGGCAACGCAGAGTTCTGCGGTGGGATAGGTCTGGCGAAGATGGGCAAACGGCGATGGAGACACAGATTCTCGGCGGACAGGTTCAGGGAGACGGCCCCCTACGGAAGGGGTATCCGTTCTATCCTACAGATGTGGAGGGTCGCCTTGGCCCAGTCTGAGCTCGCCCTGGTCCAAATCTGGGCAAGCTGGCCCAAGACGACCCTCGATTCAACCAGGTTTTGGGTAAATGTTAGACAAACTGCTGGAATTTTCGAATAACTTTGGAGTCGATACCTTACTGCTATTGCCAGTACTGATCGCCCTGGAGGCAGTGCTGTCAGCGGACAACGCGATCGCCCTAGCGGCGATCGCCCAGGGTCTCGAATCCGAAGACCAGCAGCGAAGCGCTTTAAACATTGGCCTGGTGGCAGCCTTTGCCCTGCGGGTAGCCCTGATTTTGACAGCCACCTGGGTGCTGCAGTTCTGGGAATTTGAAGTCTTGGGGGCCGCCTACCTGCTGTGGCTGGTGTACCAGCACTTCACCGCCGAAGAAGACGCTGATCACCACCACCACGGCCCCCGATTTGGGTCCGTCTGGCAGGCAGTTCCCACCATTGCCGTTACCGACCTGGCTTTTTCCCTGGATAGCGTCACCACGGCGATCGCCCTGTCCCAGGAACTCTGGGTGGTGCTGCTGGGCGGTCTGATTGGAGTGGTGACCCTGCGGTTCATGGCAGGGCTGTTTATCCGCTGGCTAGAAGTTTACGAGCACCTCGAAGATGCGGGCTTCATCACCGTGGCCTTTGTGGGGTTACGATTGCTGCTTCGAGTGATTAATCCGGAATGGGTTCCCCCCGAATGGATTATGGTGTCGCTGATTATGTCTCTGTTTGCCTGGGGATTTTCGAAGCGCATTGAACCCCCAGCGGAAGCTGCCAACCCTGATCCGTTAGCTTCCCCGAACAGCCAGGCCACCGATCTAGGCGAAGCGTCCAATAGTCCCGACAGTGAGTTTGTGGAACAGTCTTAAATCAAGGCTAGGGAGGCATCCACCGGCGATGACTGCCTCCCTCGGTTAACTTAAAAATGCGGATGGCGAGACTCGAACTCGCACAGCAAAGCCACACGCCCCTCAAGCGTGCGTGTCTACCAATTCCACCACATCCGCGTCACTTACCATGGTTCCTTCACGGTTCAGCTTCTAAGATTACCCCAAAACCGGACGACTTGCATGGCACGGTTCGATTCAGATGGCTACCCAAGGGGAATTAGGAGCTTTGGGGATTCGTCACGGGAGCGGATTGGTGCATGATAGAATCCCCGACTGTCGTATGATTCATGTCATACCCCGCCCGAGGGGAAAATTGGGTCGGCAGTGGCCGATTGAGACTACTCGGTGGCCCGACACATTTTTAAGGTACTAGCCGCTTCTGATGGATTTTTCCAAAATTCTGATCGCCAATCGAGGGGAAATTGCTCTCCGCATTCTCCGCACCTGTGAGGAAATGGGCATTGCTACGGTGGCTGTGCATTCGACGGTGGATCGCCACGCCCTCCACGTGCAGCTAGCAGACGAGGCGGTCTGTATTGGGGAAGCCCCCAGTAACAAAAGCTACCTGAATATCCCTAACATTATCGCCGCCGCACTGACCCGCAATGCCAGTGCCATCCATCCTGGCTATGGATTCTTGGCGGAAAATGCCCGCTTTGCTGAAATCTGTGCTGACCATAAAATTGCCTTTATCGGTCCGACCCCAGAGTCCATGCTGGCCATGGGAGATAAATCGACGGCCAAAGAAACCATGCAGCGGGTGGGGGTACCTACGGTGCCCGGCAGCGACGGTTTGCTCACGGATGACAAGGAAGCCTTTGCGATCGCCCAGGCCAAGGGCTTTTTTCACAAATACGGGCTGAGCGTCACCCTCAACCGCGAGGCCAGCTGGGGTACTTCCCGCGATGGCGTCATCTTTGGCCGGGTCGACGCCGCCCCGGTGGTGTCTGGAGCCGTGACCAATGCTCGGGTGGGGGCTGAGGGTGCGCCCCAGGCTCCCATGTGTGCGGCTATGACCATTCACCGCCACGGCAACGCCATGACCATGAACCGCGCCATGTGGGACTTTGGCCTACGCCCCTGGCGAGAATACGAGGGCGACCTGGAGGCCTTTGGCCGCGACTTTCGGGGCTACTTCGACGGGCTGCCCCCAACCCAAAGGGTGTGGGCCACGGTCCTCAGTTCGGCCATCTATGAATACTTCATTCGCTACCTGTCGGCGGCGGCGGGGGTTGACCCGCTGGAGTCATTTCGCATCATCATCAATCCACCGCCGCAGATGGTGTCCAACGTGCGAATTGGGGCCATGCAGGCCTATATGG
>PYEQ01000053.1 GCA_003017785.1 filamentous cyanobacterium CCP5
GGGGGGGGTAGGGCACCGGCCTCCAGGGGCTGCCAGGTGAATAGATTGGCGGGTAATTCCCAAAAGGCAGTCTGTATGGCCGCCCAGGAAGCCGGCATATCTGCCAGCAGCTCGACCAGCAGGGATTGGAGGGTAGCAGCGTCGGCGCTGATGCGCCAGGGATAGGTAGGGGAATAGCCGCGATAGGTCAGCTCGACCTCTACATCCACTAGATTTTCCCCCTGGCTGCCTAGATGGCGGGCGATCGCTGCTTCCGTCGGGTTAAAAGCTAGGTTGCACTCCGCCAGGGTTTCTCTGCCTACGGAGAAGGTCTGCCAGCGGCCACTTTCGCTCGCACCTGGAATTTTCAGCTGGAGCCGGAAGCGCCCTTCTGCAAACAGTATCCGCCGATCATTGGGCCCCATATCCGGCCAAATGGACTTCAGCTTTAGGTGCATGAGACCACCTTCTGGGCTGCGGGCTATCACTGCTTGGGGTACTCCATCGGCCCCGGGCAAGGGGACGAGGCCAGTGGGCAGGTGGTATTTAAGGGCACTATCGAGATCGTCTGGATAGACCCCATCAATCGGTTTGAGAACTAGCATCAAAAATCTAGCTGAACAACGGCAGGGGTGACTTTCAGGGGACCGCTGGTACCCTGCTCTTCTCGCCAGTGGGTACGGGCTCCTTCCAGGTTGTCGCTGGTGAGATTGGTGACCCGATAAAAATAGCGGTGCTCATCGTCGGCTGTGCCTAAAATCTGGTCGATCAGGCGACCAATCAGGTTAACTTCGACGACTTCTTCTTCTGGGGTAAGGATCACTTGGGTGCCGTCGTCGAACTCTACCAGCAAGCCACTTAGAGTTTCACCGTTGGCCGTCTTGCCCGACTCAAAGGTGCCTGCGACGGCCTCCACCTGCAGGGAAAAGCCGAGGGATTCATAGCCCTGTTTCACCATCAGCAGCCGGAGGAGGGCATTAAAATCGGGCTGAATTTCCCCAAGAATGGTGAGCGATCGTGCTTCCGGCACAATATCGGCATCGGCGGGGGAAAGCTGATAGTCAACCGTGATCATCTCTTGAGGACGCAGAATGCGGTTGATCAGCTCACCAGCATTGACCGCATGGGCGTAGATGTTCTGGTCGAGGGGTTCCCTGAGCAGGTTGGTAATCTTGACAGGGCTTTCGATGCGGTTGCGCACACAATACCGGAATCGGCCTGGCTGACCGTCCACTGGTCCTTCAAAGCTGATGTCAAAGGGTTCCGGGCTTTCTGCATAAAAGGAAATCTGCACATCACTTTCTTCGGTGGAGCCGTCAAACAGGGTGTATGTAACCTTGCCGGAAAGACCCGTGCCCTGGCTGAGCTGAGTCTGCCACAGGGCGTTGAAGGCGTTGTGGTCAAGCTCAAAGTGGTGAGTAATGCCGACGTTGGGGTTAATTTCCGCCTCGGGCTGTATTTCAGGCTCGTCATTGAAACGCAGGAATAGCTGGGTGTCCCGGGGAACGATGGGAGACAGGCGGGCACCAGGAATGGTGACTTGTGCCTGCTTGATGACTTCCGGATCGATCCAGGGTTCGAGGCGGAACACGACGGCTACGCGAAACAGCACTTCGACTTCATCGTCGTTCTCGGCGGTGCCAAATTCGCTGGGTACAAACTTGATGTCCGGGCCATAGGGGGGAGCATCGATGCGCTCTAGGCGAAAGGCAGTGGGGGCAATGTAGACCACATCCGGCATCAGGTTATCCTGAAAGACTCGCTGGTTGGTGCCCGGTAAAATACGCGGCAGCAGCAGGTGGGGACCACTGCTGACAAAACCCTCAGTAACGTAAACTTGGGGATGCTTGGCGGGGTCTAAGCCAAAGGGCAACACCTGCTGATTGTCTAGTTCGGCATCGACGATCGCAGGGCGGCGTTCTCGATCAAGCGGAATGACTGCTGGCACCATAGCCCTGTTGTTGATCCTCAAGTCGGTGGCACGGATGGCCTGGGTGAGCTGCGGCGCATTGACCCGAGCGATGGTTTTGGCTGTGATTTGAGGCGTTACTTCGGCAATGGAATGGTTGACTCGACGGGCAACCGGGGTGGCGGTAACTCGGCCCGAGGTATTGGCTCTGGCCACCGAGGGCGCTTGAGATACCCGGCTAGTAGACTTGTTGATTTGAGGTGAGGTAGCGATCGCCCGCATTACCGCTGGGGACATGGTGATCCGTGGGGTTGCTTTCAGGGGCGAATTCGCCGTGGGAATAGACTGGGAGGCTGCCATTACCGGCATTGCCCGTAGATTCTGCACGGCTGAAAGGTTTAGAGGCTGCCTCAGGGGCAGGCTTTGGCGAGATACCGAAGCAGATGGATTTTGACTCTGGAAAGTTGCCAACTGGCTCACCATCTCGCGGCTAATCTGGACACGGGCCTTCTCCTCTGCCGACGGCGATGCCACATGCATCTTCACCATCGCCTGATGCTTTATCAGCTGTTGCAGCTTCTGGGTTTGTTCCTGGGTATCGACAACTTTGGTGACCAAGGCTTGCTTATCTTTCAGAACCCTGGCTTGATCCTGTTCCGTTACTTGCCCAACGAACACCTGTCGCCAGGTGCGCAACCCCACCGGAGCCTGAATGTTAATCTCCAACTCGGTGTCGTACTCAGACTGCTTCATCGCCTGATATACCGCGTCAAACTGGTGCTTGTCATAAAAAATCGTGGTCGATTGAGCAACCCCGTCTTCGAACCGCTCCAAAGGATTGAGCGCCATCACCTGCTCACTGCCGCCTCGCTGGTTGGGCACCTCATGCTCAACTGAGATTTTGTAGCGCAAAGCCAATTCCGCAGTATGCTCCATCACCTTTAGGTGTGCCCGGGTAGGAGCCGAGGGGGGCGTCCACCCTGCGGTGATGGTCAGCCGTCCTTTTTCGCCCGACTCTTTTTCGCCATAGCGCAGCTCAACGGCAGGATGCCCCTCTGATGACGTAGAGATTCGATACTGGGGCAGATAGAAATAGAGGTCGGTAGCCGTCGTCGACTTATAGAGCTGATTCGGCTTTAACTCTTGGTCTCCCTCCACTAGAGGCCGAGCCTGACCCGTCTGAGATGAGCCTCTGCTGATCTGAAAATCTTTGAGGTCTTTCCTAATATCGAGAACTTGATTTAACTTAATTCCTTGCAGGTTTCGATTAACGATGTATGCGGCATTTTGCATGATGATGTTCCCTCAAACTATTATCACTAGCCAAAGACCTGTGTCGCCTTTCTGAATCCTGTGAGGCACAGCCGTACTTAGCCCTAATCTGCAGGAGACAATGAGTACAGGCTCTGCTTGTCACTCAGCAACGGCACGCTGAGGATCGAACCTGCACCGGAACCATAGGGCAATGCCTATATCTTCTGTTTAGCCTGGTTTTTTCCCACTAAGTAAGAAATTATCGAGCTTGAAACTCTTATTAACAATCATGCGTTTTTATAAGAGTTTGAATCAGTACCCGAGGGGGTAATGTTAAGGATTGATATATCGCCTATAAAATGACTTAACACTGGCTTAGTATTTAACTGAATCATTTCATCGAGATAACAGATACAGACAGGTAAAACGCTCTTATCGACCTCATCCAGGGTTAAGAGCCGGGTTCTGAATTACTCTGTTTCTACGTACTTTTTCTTGAGTCGGTTTCATTTTTTACTTCCTAGTGGTTGGTGATATCTTTTTGTCCACTAACTTGAAGTTTAATGAATCTAATTGCGCCCAAAAAATAGTGATCTGAATAATTTTGGAGTGGATTAACCATGTTGAAAATCCCCTCATTCCGAAAGATAGGCGATGTTACGGTCTATCAAGATGATTCGGAATGGAATAAGTTTTGCCTAATTCCTTCCCTGCCCACCATCCGTCGTGATGGAGAGGGTAACCCCGTCTTTTTGCTAACGACCTATCAGCTGACGGAGCAGGACGACAGCGGTACCCAAAACGCCGGTGCCGGTGGTGGGTTTATGAACTTGGACGTCGAGTTTGCCGTGGATGAGGCGACCACGGCAAAGGCTCGAGCAGAACTGCAGCAGTGGGTAAATGAAGAATATCAGCGCCGCCGGGGCGACGAGCAATATGCTCAGCTGCCAGCCTATAGCTCCCCCGAACCGCCGGATGTGATCTTTGCAGATCCGCTCTACTCCGGTGGCATCGTCAAGCTGCTTACTACCCAGTCAGAACTGCTCGTCACCGATCGCTTTGCTGAGGCTCCGGCTTCTTTGGTAAGCGGATCAACGGCAGTGTTTAACATTGATTTGACTGCCCCTGGGGCCGAATTTATGAAAGAGCTGATGCTCAATCCCGACGGTAGTGGTCGAATCAATCTGACGCCGGTGCAGGTGATTTATTCCCTAAATATGCCGGCCCGGATGCCCGCCATCAAGATTTCCATCAAGGGGGATTCGGAGCGCATCCACGAAACCTTGCAAAAACTGTCTGAAACCAATCAGGACAATGTCTGCACTCCCAGCGAGGTAGAGTCCTACCGGGAGCAGGGGACCAACACCTCCACCCTGCACGAGACAGGGATGGTTGAAGTGCACATCGATAAAGGAGACTTCAAAGCCCCTGACGAGGTGGTGCAGGAGCTTCAGGACTATGCGTTTGAGCTGTTTGACACCATGATTCAGGAGCGGTTTCTGGTGCCCGCTGACGAGGTGGAAAACAACTTGGAATTTGAAGAGGAATTTCCCGAAGGCCGCAACCTCGATCCTGGCTGGGCAGCGATTCTCTACAAAGAACCCAACTTTCGAGGGCAGTCTTCTGTAATCACAGAAGATACGACCAGCCTCAGCCAAATCAATGATCAGGTGTCCTCGGTGCGGGTGCGATCGGGCCACCGGATTACCCTCTATCGCAGCAGTCAGTTTCGCGGCAGCAGTCGGCTGTTGACCAGTTCCTTGCCGAGCCTCGGGGGCAGTTGGAACAATCAGGCGTCTTCTGTGAAAGTATGGCGGCCACCTACCAGTCGCTACAAAGTGCGCGAAACCATGAATACCGCCACCATGAACCTGGAAATTTTACTGGAGCGATCGCAGGTGGTGGAATGGCCAGTGGTGGCCCAGTCCACCCTACAAACGTTATTTGCCGACGCCACTGCGGCTGAGATGGAGCGCCATGTCACCCATCTCAACCTAGATGACTTTAAACATCTCGGAGTGAGCGTACGCACCCTGATCGATTTTCAGAACGAACCCATTCAGGCGGTGACGGTACAGGCTGAATACAGTGCGAAGGACGACACTGGTGAGGTCAAGACCTTTGACGGGGCCTGGACGTTTACGGCAGACCGCCAGGGACCAGAGAAATTCCAGCCCCCCATAATTAATGACCGGCGACAATACCGCTACCGCTACCAGGTGATCTACGACGACGGCACCGAAACTGAATTCACCCCCTGGGAAACCACCACTAACCGGGCCCTGAATATCAGCGTCAGCGATCCGGGCCGACTGGAGTTAGAAATCAGCGCCGCGACGGTCAATTGGGACCTGGTGAAAAGCGTTGTCATCAAGATGTCCTACGGCGATCCAGAGCGAGGCATTAACCCAGTCGCCAAGACCTTTGAACTAACGGCCATGAATCCTAACCGGAAGTGGGTCGAGCGCTTTAAGCAGCAAATTCAGGGCGACGTCGAGATGAAGCTGACCTACTGCATGGCTGATGACAAGGTGTTTGAAGCCGAGCCGCAGCAAGTCTCTGTCACTGAAAATCTGATTGCCATTCGCAACCCCCAGGTGGATATTCTCAACATCACCCTGGTGCCGGCTGGCCATTGGGACAACGTGGCCCAAACCGTGGTGTCGTTGCAATATGATGCCGGAGCGGGGCGGGTGTACGACAAGGTGTATCGGTTCACTAAGCTGACGGACGGAGCCGAGTGGCAAGTGCTGCTGCGAGATCCTAATCAGCGTACCTTCCGCTACAAGTACTTGGTGGTTTACAAAGACGGGCGATCGGAGGAGGTTGACTGGCAGACGCAAACCGGTGATGGGACGGTCACAGTTTACGTCGAGGGAACGCCTCAACTTGTCGTCAAAGTCTCCATTCCCATTCATGGTTTTGACGCCGTAGCGGCTGCCACCGTTAAATTTGGCTACGGCGATGAGGTAAATACCCTCAGCTTCACCGAAGCCGGTAGCCAAGTCTGGCAGACACCAAGGCTCCCCAGCGGGGAGAAAAAGTATACATACGAAGTGACCTGGTATCCCACCGACGGCGACCCGATTCATGAAGCGCCCAAATTGACAGATACGGACGATCTGATTTTGCCGCCCCCTCGCCAGCCCAAGTCCAGGAAGCTACAAGTGATGGTGCGCGGCTTTGCGGTCGATTATGAGAAGACGCCCTTTGTGGATGTGATGCTCAAGTGGACCGATGGCCAGCGGGAAGAGCAGACCATGATCTTTCTGCACAAACAAGAAACCATGGCCAACTGGTCGGTTGATCTCGGCCCTAGCAGCCAGCGCCAGTTCCACTACGAGATTATCTATAACCTGGCAGACGGCAGCCGCGTGAATGGGGCGGTCGGCGATACCGAAGTGCCCGTGATTTCAGTTATGCCCTATCGGGCGGACAGTTAAATAAAGCCTGGGGTTTGCTGTTTTGCAGTCAAGCTCCAATGCACAGCAAACCCTATACCTTTAAAACTTAGCAACCAATCAAGGAGTCAATCATGCAAGACACATCTACCACTGAAACTATTCAGGTTGAGCGAACCAATGAGGTGGCAACCACTCAATCAAGGAATGTTCAGCCATCTGATCAAGGTCAGCGAGAATCTCTCAGAACGCCTGGATCAAATTTAAGTCTAAATGTCGCACTCATACTAGATAGGAGAGATATAGAAGCCGCCGTTCTCAAGCTGGCTTATGGAGATGATATCCAGTCGTTTTCTCGCGGTTCTGACTTCCAGGAAATCGCTTGGGAAACTCCACTGAACCCAAGGCTTCAACAATATACCTATGAGGTAATCTGGCATCCAAGACATGGTAGTCCCATTACCATGGGGCCCCAAACTCAATCCGTTGACAATACTCATCTTGTCTTACAATCGCCGAGACTAGAGGAGTTTCAACTAGTCACCGATGTCAGAGGATTTGCGGTGGACTACGCCGTCACTCCCTTTGTTGATGTGGCTTTGGAATGGGGTCGGGGAGAATATGAGCGGCATCGGACATTTACCTTACACCACGACTGTCGTAGAAAGGAGGACTTGCTTGCAACTGGGGGCAGTGCTCTATACCCCTACCATTACGACATTGTCTATAACCTCGCCGACGGCAGCCGCATTCCAGGGGCCTCGGGAGAAACCACTGATCCCATAATTTCGATCATGCCTTACCAGGTAGCCGGATAATCCTGCCCGAAACTATCAAGGGCATTTCAACCAGACTTAAAGGCTACATAAAATATCGAAAATTGCCATCAGTTTTGAAGACTTAATTTCTTCAAGATCTGAGCAGTTTAATCCAGAGATGCCCTGCCAATAATAAGTCCCAACGTTTTCTTGGCGAGGCGCTCCCATGAAAAACCTTTCCACTCCCAGATCTGCCCGACTCGCAGGAAATGAAAATGCCGGCGAGTGATTGTGCAGACCATCAGTTCCTTAATATCCTCTTAAATCCGCCCGAAAAAAGGAGAAATTCATGTTAAAGCTACCGGCATTTAAGCACTATCAGTTCAGCGATGGCAGCACTGCAACCGTCTTTCAAGACGACGCTAAGTTCTGGAATTTCTATGCAATTCCCGGCTCCCCTACAGTGCGCCTGATTAGTAAAAACGACGGCGGCGAAGACGCTGAGGACGATGACAGCGGCGATCCGGTGTTCATGCTGATCAAATACCTGTTCTCCGACCAGTCCCGAGAAGAAAACCCGGATTTACCCAGGGGCGGCGGATACATGGTATTTGACTCAGAACTCAAGGTGAAAACTCGCCACCTCAAAACTATCGAGGAAGATCTGCAAGAGTACGTCGATAGGACCTACAACGACCTGAAAAATAAGCCTGCTCGGGTGCGTACTCTGGCCGCCAATGCGATTCGCAATGACGTGATTGGTGAGCATTGGAAACAGAAGGGGCTTCAAGGGACTCCTCGAGCTTCTTCAGAAACTGGCTTTGTTAGCACCCTAACGGTTCCGCCTTCTGGTGCTCCTGAAGAGCCACTACCTGCAGTAACTCCTCCAGTGAAATTTCGAGAGCCTTTGTGGGTCAGCGGCAAGGTCACCATGAACGCCCCAGAATCCGCAGGGCTGGTGAACAACAAAGTGGGTGAGCGCCCTGCCTCCATGCTGGGCAACTTCGTAGCCTCCTTCAACCTAGATCTGACTCCTGACGGGGCCACCTTTATGCAAAAGACTCTGGTGGGAGAAGACGGTAGCGGTGCCACTGACCTCAGCCCGATTCAGGTGGTCTACGAGCTGGCCATGCGGGCGAAATTGCCTCCTGCTCGCCTCTATATCCACTACAACACCCAGGAGGTGTATCACGCGGTGCAGGAACTGTTCCACGAACATCCTAACGGCTGCCGCCGAGATGATTACTACACCTCAGAAACCATGATCAGCACTGCGATTGAGGCTGGTCTAATCACCGTGAAGATCGACATGGGAGGGGTAGTCGATGATGAAATCGAGCAGATGATGATGCAGCAGGCCATGAACTTCGTGCAGCAGACCCTGGCCGAGCGGCTCGCTGACAAAGAGCAGGCGCCTCTAGAGGAATGGGCCGACGCCGATTTAGCCGAAAGTGAAGACGAAGTATATCGCCTGAAGCGGGTAACCGAAGTCGACATGACTGACTTCACGATGACGCTGGACTTCCACCCCACCACCGAATACCAAATCGCGCCCCAGGGCACCCTGGCCACCTTCTTCCACGGCCGCACAGACATGGATAAGTTCGTGCGGGTGGTTGACCTCAACGATCCCTTCTTCCAGACCCTGGCGTTGCAGGCCCGTGCCTTTGCCAACTGGCAAGAAGACGACATTGCCTTCGTGGAGCTAGAGGTCAAATACGAACACGGCGGCGAACTCAAAACCAATACTTTTACCTTTACGCCGGAGGAAACTGAGCCCCAAGAGTGGTCCCCCTCGCTGATCGACGGCAATCGGGAATATGAGTATCGCTGGCGAGCCGGCTTTGAAGGCCGTGAAGCCGGGAAATGGTCAAAGTGGCAGAAAGAAACCACCCGCGACCTGAATGTTGCTGTGGAAACCCCCGGCAAGCTGGCTGTAGAAGTGACTGGCGCTGGTCTGGACTTCAAAGATATCTTCAACGCTGTGCTGGTGCACCTGCGCTATGAGGATCGGCTCAACGATGTGCCTATGGCCGGTCAGTCGATTCTGCTAAGCGCCGATCGCCCCTCGGGTACCTGGAACCGCAACCTGTTTGCACCATTTGAAAAGCCCATTGAGTATCGGGCTGAGTATCTACTCACCAACGGCATGGTGGTCGAAACCCCCTGGCAGCAAACCGATGGACCGACTCAAAATATTCTGATCGCACCGCCAGACGACATTGATGTCCTCAACCTGAATATCCTCCCGGCGGGCAAGTGGAGCGGCGTGGTGCAGGCGATCGCCTCCTTCGTCTACGACGACGGCAGCTACAACCAAGATCAGCAGTTCCGCTTTACCAAGCCCGATGAGTTCAAGCAGTGGAACGTACTGCTGCGGGATCCCGGCTATCGCAAGTTCAAGTACAAGGTGCTGGCCACCTTTGAGAACGGCGACACCCAGGAAACCGACTGGTTCATCCGCGAGAGCGATCAGGCGGTACCCATCCAGATAAAAGGACCGCCTCGCCTCGATCTCACCCTGACCTGCCCTACCCATGACTTCGCCGGAGTCCCCCTAGTTAAGATCGATCTGCAATACCAGGATCCCGAAGGCGACAGCGAGAACGAAAGCTTCACCTTTGAAAAACGGGACGACATCAAATATTGGTCGCATCCCATTCGGGAGGACGGTCCCCGCAGCTACCGCTACCGGATCACCTATTTCCCCCTGGACGGCGATCCGGTAGTTCGCGACTGGCAGGTCACCGAGGAAGAATCTCTGATTATTCCCCGCTACGAAGTGCCCAAAGTGGGGGCCGAGTTCAAGCCTATCTTCCAGAACTTCAGCCTCACCCCCGGCGTAGAGGTCACCCTCAGCTACAACGACGCCCAGCACGGCATCCAAGAAACGGAAACCCTGTTCTTTACCGAAAAACAGTCCCAGTCCTGGTTCAAGGTGGTGCCTGACGAGGCATCTAGAACCTACGACATGACGGTGACCTGGTACTACGAGGACGGCAGCCAGCAGTCCTCCACTCCAGTCACCTTAGAGAAACCTACGGTGGTGCTGCCCAAGGCACCTGCTCGAGTACAAGCTTAAGGAGGTCACCATGCTGTATTTAGGCAATGGGGCCCGCCAGATTACGGTGGGGGAAGACCAGACCCTGTACGTTTTCCCCGACTTTTCGGCCCCCGATCAGTACTATTACTTACCTAACAATCCCCACATCGCCAAGATGGAGGATAGCACCCCGGCGATTCGGCTGCTGGTGTACCGGGAAGACCTGGACACCATTGACGACGATGACGAAGAAGCCGTCGCTTTCCTCAGCCTGGATGTGGATCTCTCCTGGGATCCGCAGCTGATCGAGGAGGCTGCCAGCCGACTCCGGGTAGAGAACAATCTGCTGCAAAAGCCCCGGTTGACCCCAATCTTCTTTCGGGACGGCTCCGTCAAGCTGATGCTGCTGGATGCCGCCACCCCCGAGGGAGAAACCGGAGAGGATGGTGAAATTGAGCCCACGAACTTTGTCACCAAAATCATGGGCAGCGGCTACCCCAGCCTCTACGGCGATAACCGGGCCATCTTCCAGGCATCCCTGACCAAGAAGGGGGCCGCCGCCCTTTCCGGGGCTCTAGAAGGAGTGACCCCGATTGGGGTGGTGTACTCCCTCACCTTTGCCGGTCTCCAGCCCGCCTTCAACGTCCGGGCGAAAGTGGACTGGCAGAAGGTCTATGACCACTTCAGCGAGCATGAGAAAACGGATTTGCTGTTCTATGAAAAGGAAATCCAGAAGTCCATCGACACCCTCAAAGACGAGCGGGCGATCGAGTTTGAGGTCACCATCGAGGGCATTGGCGAAGAGGCCATGGACTCAGCTCGGGAAGAAGTGGAAAAATCCGTGCGCCAGCTGATTTTCGATCAGTTCTTTGAGGCCACTTTCAAGCGAGAAACCGCCGCTGGCGATGAAACCAGTGAGGAAATTGTCGATACCCTCACCCATCTGGGTCGTAATGGCTTTACCTGGGGGGTGGGCTACACCTACCAGCGCAAGCAAGTCACCATCGAGGAGCTGCGCACCCTCAACCTGGACTGGACCGCCCGCCGCGCCGCTGAGCGCACCATCTATCCCCAGGCCCATATGTACAACCTGCTCAGCGACGGGGGCGTTACCCGCGACCAGCTGATCACGATTGTGGACGGGGCCGACGATCTGTGGAAAGTGCAGCCCTTCGAGGTGACCACCACCGCCGCCTGGGAAACCGATGGCATTGCCGGCATCACCGTCGATATCGAATACGACGATGCCGACGAGGGCACGGTGCGCTCCTGGAGCACCTTCTTAGAAAAAGGCAAAGACAGCGACACCCACCGGGACTGGATGGATCGCACCAGTGGCGACAGCTTCCGCTACAAGTACGAGGTGGTGTTCCAGGACGAAGGGGTGCCGGGGCCACGGCCCAAGGTGAACTCAGGGGCAGACTGGCTCACCCACGAGGGCACCACCCTGGTGATTCATCCCCGGGAGCTGTACGAAAGCGTGCAGCTGGAGGTAGGCGCGGTGCCCAATTTCTCCTTCGATCGCTGGCCAGCGGTGCAGGCGATTCTGCGCTATCGCACCCTGGATGGCACCTTTGTCCACTACAAAGACGCGGTGCTGAAGGCGGGCAGTCCGACCATGACCACCCGGTTCCGCATTGACAAAGGAGTGCCGGGGGTGCGGGAATTGCGGCTGGTTTACATCGGCACCAGCGGGGAGCGGGTCGAAACCGACTGGGCACCGATGCCCCAGAACCAGTGGATCGTCGAAGACCCCCACAGTGAAGACCTGACGGTGCAGGCGATTGTGGCGGGCGATCGCCGCAGCATTGCCAACCTGCTGGTGGATCTGGAATATAGCGACCCGGCAGCGGGCATCCACGAAACCGGCTTTTTGTCCTTCTATCCGCCCGACAACCTCAACCAGCCCCAATCCTGGACGGTGCACCTGGCAGACCCTACCCGGCGGCGCTACCGCTACCGCATGACCCTGGTGAAAACCGACGGGGACTTCATGCAGACTGGCTGGCTTGGCACCGACGCCCCCACCCTGCCCGTTGGCGAGGTCTACGTGCGGCGGCTGGCGGTGGAAGTGGTCACTGGCGAACTGGCGGATGACGTGGAGGCGGTGGTGGTCGATCTGGTCTACAGCGACCCCGACCACGACCTGCACAAATCCGACAGCTTCACCCTGGGGCCCAACAGTCGGGCCGAATGGCAGGTGCAGCTCCAGGATGCCAGCCAGCGATCGTACCAGTTCACCACCACCTGGAAGCGGCGCACCGGTTTCCACACCACCGCTGGCCCCAGTACCAGCAGCTCTAGCTATCTGATCATCCCTGGCAGCCCACCGGAGGACTAGCCATGCTTGCCCTAGATAAATCCCTGGGCGTGGTGGCCGATCTGGCCCTGTATGGCGACCACGCCGACCCTAAGCGGGTTTATACCATTTCTACTCGACCCCGGATCGCCCAGCAGAACGGCCAGCCTGAGCTTTCCCTGGTGAAGTTTCGCGGCGATGAGGGCGATGAACTGGCGGGAACAGGACTGCTCTCCTTTGTTACCGAACTGACGGTGAGCGAGGCCCAGCTGGAGGCAGCTCGGGAGCATCTGAGTCAACAGGGCTATCCTGAGCCCCAGTTTGTGCCGGTGCCCTGGCGATCGGGCAAGGCTGTCTTTGCCGCTGCCCTCCAGGAAGGGGATGGCTTTGTGGAAACCCTCTACGGCGACGTTACCCCCGACCTCACAGCCAATAACCGCGCCCTGTTTTCCCTACGGCTGAGCGAGGCGGGCACCCGACTGGTGGAAGCCCTGCTGGCGGAGACCGACAGCCCTAACCCCCTAGGGGTGCGCTATGAACTCGCCTATGCCGGACTGCAACCAGCCCTAGATGTGAGGCTTCGCGCCGACTACCAGCGGATCTACGACGAGCTGTCCTGGGGATTTGAGTTTGGCGTCGCCTACCAGGGCATCGGGGTACGGGCCGGGGTAGAGGCGGCCACCCAGAAGCTGCTGGAGTCGGGGGCTATCCGGGTGGAAGTGCTGCACTTCACCGACGATACCGACCTCCAGACCCGCATCGACCGGGCGGTGCGCTGGTTCCAGGAAAAGATTATCGAAGACTTCTTCCAAACCAGCCTCCAGCCCCCGGCCCAGAAAAGCCTGCTGGAGCGCGCGGTCGATGCGGCCACAGCCCTGGGGGCCTCCACCCTTCAGGAGGCCCTGGAGAATGCCGACTGGGCCGAGCAGCTGGCCTCCACCCTGGGGATTTCCCCTGAGGCCCTGGAGTCACTTCAGGGGCTGGGCCAGGGCGGTCAGGGGGGAGGGCCAGGCGGCACCGGCTCCACCTTTGCCCTGAAGCTCCAGTTCACCTTTCGGGACATTCATCAAGAGGAACTCAAAACCCTGACCCTGGACTGGACGGAGGCCCACGCCGAAATCCGTACCGCTGCCCCCCAGGGACTGCTGTCTGAG
>PYEQ01000682.1 GCA_003017785.1 filamentous cyanobacterium CCP5
GTATCACATCGGCGCTCTGGTGGGAGGGGCGATCGGCCTCAGCTGTCCTCAGATTCCTGCCCCTGTATTAATTACTCTCATGCTGGTGGGGGGCATGGCCGGAGGATTGGCCTGGAGTGCCTTAGCCGGACTATTGCACCTAAAACGGGGCGTCAATCTGATCATTGCCACCCTGATGCTCAACTACATCGCCATCCTGCTGGTGCAGTATGGAGCTCGGGTACCCCTGCGAGATCCCGATGGCTTTTTGCCCGAGTCAGCTCGACTGGTCGCCGCGGCCCAAATGCCCCGTCTATTCGGTAGTCGCCTGCATATCGGCGTCCTGATAGCACTACTGATAGTTGGGCTGAGCTATCTGCTGCTATGGCGGACCCCCTTGGGCTTTCGTCTGCGGGCGATCGGGGCTAATTTGAGTGTCGCCCGCAGCGTCAGTATTTCCCCCGGCCGTCACATCTTCACGGCCCTGGTGATCAGTGGTGCCTTCTCGGGTCTAGCCGGCGTAATTGAAGTCAGCTACACCTACACCCGATTGAAACAAAATATCTCCGATGGCTACGGCTTCACCGGTATCTTAGTGGCCTTACTGGGGCAGCTCACTCCCCTGGGGACGCTGACTGCCGCCATTCTGTTTGCGGCCCTGGGGGTTGGCGCTCAAGCCCTCAATGTCTCCCTGCAAATTCCTACTGCCGTAGCTGGCGTGCTCCAAGCCTTGCTGGTGTTGGGAGTGCTGGCCGGTAGCGCGATCGCCCGTTCCAAAGTTTAGCCCCCGAAACCGTTATGCCCTGGGAACAGGTTTTCACCACTACTTTTCTGATCGCCGTCCTCACCGCCGGCATTCGCCTTGCCGTGCCGGTCCTACTGGCTGTCCTCGGAGAAATCATTACTCAACTTTCCGGAGTCATGAACCTCGGGCTAGAAGGCGTCATGCTGGTGGGCGGGCTAGCGGGCTTTGCCGCCACCTATTCTTTAGAACAAGCGACCGGACTCCCCCAGCTCGCAGCCTGGATAGGTCTGGCAGCCGGGCTAGGGGCAGGGTTGCTCATGGGCCTGCTTATGGGGCTGCTCTCCATTACCTTTCAAACCGACCAGGTAGTCGCCGGAATAACCCTAGTACTCCTAGGCCAGAGCCTCACCACCTACTGCTATCGAGCCGCTCCAGCCCTTGGCCAAGCCCGGGTCAGCGGTCTTGATTCCCTACCAGCTCCCGGCCTCGCTAATATTCCGGTGCTAGGAGACATCCTATTTACCCACAGTTCAATCATCTACCTCAGCTTTCTGCTGGTGATCCTAATCGGCTGGCTGCTGTTTCGCACCCCGTGGGGCCTCTCCCTTCGCGCTACCGGAGAACATCCCGCTGCCGTCGAAAGCTCAGGCCTCAATGTCATCCTGATTCGCTATCTCTGCGTGATGACTGGCTCAGCCCTGGCCGGCCTCGGCGGCGCCATACTAACGGTCGTGCAGCTTAACCTGTTCATCGAAGGGGTGACCGCTGGCCGCGGCTGGATTGCGATCGCCCTGGTCTTCTTCTCCCGCTGGCGTCCTAGCCTAGCTCTAGCAGGTGCCCTTCTATTTGGCATTGCCGACGCCCTCCAATTTCGAATCCAGGCCCTTGGATCCGAAAACACCCCCTATGAGTTTCTCCTGATGCTCCCCTATGGACTCACCCTGATCGTTTTAGCGAGTCGTCGCCTGAGTGATCAAACGCCAACCGCCCTAGGCCTCCCTTACATTAAAGGCAGTCATTCCTAATCACCATGCAGTTATCTCCTACCCAGCTCAACCAGCTGACCCAGCTGCGCCAGACCCTACACCAGCATCCCGAACTATCAGGAGAAGAAGTCAACACCGCCCAGCGCGTCAAACAGTTCATCAGCCGCTATGAGCCCAGCCAAATCATTGCAAATCTGGGTGGCCATGGCGTCGCCGCTGTTTATAAAGGGGCCGAGCCTGGTCCCACCGCCATGATTCGCGCCGATCTAGATGCCCTACCCATTCAGGAAACCAGTCATTTCCCCCACCGTTCTCAGCAGCCGAATACCGCTCACCTCTGTGGTCACGACGGTCATGCCACCATCGTGGCAGGCCTAGCCAGCTGGCTCCAGCAGCATCCCCCTGATCGCGGTCAGGTTGTTCTACTCTTCCAACCTGCCGAAGAGACCGGGGCCGGGGCTTACCAAGTCACTCAGGCTGCTGAGTTTGATGCCATTCGGCCTGACTATGTTTTTGCCCTCCACAACCTGCCTCGCTATCCCTTCGGACAGGTACTGCTATGCCCAACGGGATTTGCTGCCGCCTCCACCGGCATCATCATTCGACTCCAGGGCAAGCCCTCCCATGCAGCCCATCCAGAGGATGGCAGAAGCCCTGCCTTAGCAATGGCCCAGCTCGTAACAGACATCACTCAGCTACCCAAGCTCCAAGACTTTCAAGACTTCGTACTAACCACTGTCATCCATGCCCGCTTAGGAGAAATTGCCTTCGGCACGACCCCCGGTGAAGCCGAAGTCATGGCGACTCTGCGCAGCTACCGCGACGATGACATGGCTATCCTGACCCAAAAGGTCGAATCTATGGCCCAGGCCATTGCCATCGCAGCCGACCTTCAAGTAGACATCAGCTACACCGAAACCTTTCCAGCTACCCGCAACCACCCCGAAGCAACTGATATCGTGAAACAGGCCGCGATCGCCTGCGGCTATGACTACCGCATAGCCGACAGCCCCTTTCGCTGGTCAGAAGACTTCGGCTACTT
>PYEQ01000683.1 GCA_003017785.1 filamentous cyanobacterium CCP5
AGATGTGTATAAGAGACAGCTACTCAGGGGCCTGGCACGACTGCTGAAGCTCAAGGGAGGCACTGTTTATTTGGAAGGTAGTGCGATCGCCCATCTGCCCACCAAAGAACTTGCAAAACGGCTGGGCATTCTACCCCAAACTCCATCAGCCCCAGAAGGACTCACCGTGCGAGAACTGGTAGCCCAGGGGCGCTACCCTCATCAAAATTGGCTCCAGCAATGGTCAAAGGATGATGAATTGCAGGTGGAGGCGGCGATCGCTACTACCCACCTGCAAGACTTTGCCAACCGCCCCCTCGACACCCTCTCCGGGGGGCAGCGGCAGCGGGCCTGGATTGCCATGGCCCTAGCTCAAGATACCGACATCCTGCTGCTGGACGAACCCACGACCTATCTCGACTTGGCTCATCAAATTGAGGTGCTGGATCTGTTGCACAACCTCAACACCCAGCAGGGCAAGACGATTGTGATGGTGCTCCACGACTTGAATCAAGCCTGCCGCTATGCCGACCAGGTGATTACCCTGCGGTCCGGGGGAGTCTATGCCCAGGGTCAGCCCCAGCAGGTAATGACCGAAACCCTGGTGCGAGATGTCTTTGGCCTGGACAGTCGGATCATTCGCGATCCGGTTGTAGGGACGCCGCTGTGTATTCCGATTTTTCGGGACCGCTCGATGAGAACGGCAATCTCCTCTATCGCCTGAATGCCCTGTATCGCGATAGCGCCTACTATCGGGCGTTCGAACCGGATGTGGAGCGGGCCTTTGTGGCTCCGGTGCTGCAGTGGAATATTAGCGACAATACCGACCTCAGCCTGTTTCTCGAATATTCTGACGATCAGCGCCCCTACGATACGGGGCTGGTGGCGATCGGCGATCGCGTGGCCGATATCCCCTTTGATCGCAACCTCAGCCAGCCCGAAGACATCAATCAGGCTACCTATTTACGTACCGGCTACCAGTTCGAGCACCGGTTTAGCGATCGCTGGAAATTTCGCAACGGCTTCAACTACATCGCCTACAACACAATCTTTGAGTCATCGTTTGTCTTCAATTTGGATGAAGCCACAGGCGACCTGACCCGCAGCTTCATCCAGCTCGACCAGCCCAGCAGCACCTATGCGGTCCAAACAAACGTTGTTGGCGAGTTCTCTACCGGCGCCATCGACCATACGGTTTTGATGGGATTGGACTATATTCACCGAGAACAGGTCGGCAACATTGGTCGTGGCTTTGGCACTACGTTTACGCTGAATATCTTTAACCCGGTTTACGGTACTGTTCCCAAACCTGACTTCAGTAGCGAACCCATTTTCTTTGCGGGCGATACCTACACCGATGCGGTCGGCCTATATGTGCAAGACCAGATCGATGTGCTGGATAACCTCCACGTCCTGGCCGGACTACGATACGACACCGTGAATCAGCGCAACGTCAATCGCCCGTCTGTTTTTGTCCCCACTGCATCTGAATCGACCCAATCTGACAGCGCCTTCGTTCCTCGATTGGGCATTGTCTACCAGCCGATCGAGCCCATTTCTCTGTATACCAGCTACAGCCAGTCCTTTGCCCCCAACAGCGGCACCTTCTTTGGGGGCGAAACCCTACCGCCAGAAGAAGGGGAACAGTTTGAGGTGGGCATTCGAGCCGAAGCTCTGGGAGGACGACTATTCGCTAACCTAGCCTACTTTGATATCACTAAAAACAACGTAGCCACCAGCGATCCGAATAATCCCGCTTTTTCTATTAACGCCGGGGAACAGAGCAGCCAGGGCGTCGAACTCGACGTGATCGGCGAAATTCTCCCCGGCTGGAACATCATTGCCAACTACGCCTACACCGATGCCCGGATTACGGCGAATAACGACGGTCAGCTGGGTAACAGGCTGATCAACGCCCCTGAACATAGCGCTAATGTCTGGACTACCTACGAATTGCAAACCGGCAATCTACAGGGGCTCAGCTTTGGTCTGGGCGTGAACTATGTCGGCGATCGCTTTGGCGACCTCGACAACAGCTTTCGCCTGGATGACTACTTCTTGACCAATGCGGCGATCGCCTACGAGCAAGACACCTGGCGGGCCGCCCTCAATTTCAGAAACCTCTTTGATGTAGAGCACATCACCGGCACCCGGAATAGTCGCAGTGAAGTGTTTCCGGGGGAAGGGTTTACCGTGGTCGGCACCTTGTCAGTGGAGTTTTAGGCAATGCGTTGGTTTCCATATCCGCTATTGGCCCTGATAACGGCTTTCGTTATAGCCGCCTGTGGTTCCAATTCACCAGTGACTGAACAGGTAGATAGGCAGGAGCTAGGCTGCCGTAACGTCTCCCATGCCCTGGGCACCACCGAGGTTTGCGGCGATCCTGAAAAGATTGTCGTTCTGGGGAGCCATTCTCTCGATTTGTTACTGTCCCTGGGGGAGCAGCCAGCGGCATTGGGCACAGCCATTTCCTTTCATACAGGTGAAGTTTTCGACCAGCCTGGTGAGCAAATCCCCTACCTGGGGCCATTCATCACTACTCAGCCTGTCTATGTGGGCGATCGCAGCCAGCCCTCCTTGGAGGTCATCACCCAGCTTCAGCCCGACTTGATTGTAGGGGAGGCGGGGGGCAACAGTGAGGTATATGGATTGCTCTCACAAATTGCGCCTACTCTCCTGTGGGACATCCGCACCAATCGCGGACAGTGGCAACAG